>NZ_JBFRGW010000031.1:0-51233 GCF_052115545.1 Microvirga sp. 2MCAF35 | reverse complement strand
CGGCGGATCATTTCCGCTCGACCCAGCCGGGTCGTGCGGGCATTCTGGTGCGGGTTGTTCATCTCTCAGGTCCGTCAGGGGTTCGTGTCGCAACGACCACCTTCAGGCCCTCAGACGGGATGAACAACCTCCTCAGATCTCACATCTAGAGCATGAGAGCCTAATCCCGTATCGCGCCAACTCTTGTCCATGGCTCTCCGGGAAATTTAGCCGGTCCTGACGATTTCCAGGAGGGATTGAGCCAAATGGTCATAGTCAAAAGGCTTTTCCCAGCGAGGAATGCCTGCGTAAGCTGAGGGAACTGATGCTGGAGCAAAACCCGTCGTGAATACGAACGGGACACCTTGCTCGAGGAGGGTATCTGCAATCGGGAATGCGGTGGATCCACGCAGATTGATGTCGAGGATCGCAGCATGGATCTTCTCCTCGGCGAGCCCTTTGACGGTATCGCTCCTTTACGAGACTTATACGAATGGCCTCAATGATAACAGAAGTGAAGGGGTGCGCATTCCAAATAGACTCTCCTGGCAAGATGCTCGTTGTGAAGGGTTCTAACATGAGGGGTGCTGGCTTCATTCGCCATGGTAGCATTGTGGCTCATGAGAACGGCCCGTGGCAGAGAAGCATGCCTTGGCTTCACTGCGCCGCCCATCTCAGGCGACGGACAGGAATCGCTTCATTACATAAAGATTTGCTCGCTTGGCGGCTTTTCGTGCCGCGCCAGGCGCGGCTTGATGAGCATCGCGTTCCAGCGTTTCAGAAGGTCCGGGATATTCGAGGCAGCCATCGGCTTCGCATAAAGATAGCCTTGAGCATGGTCGCAGCCCAATTCACGCAATCGTCGCGCTTGACCATGTGTTTCCACGCCTTCAGCCGTTACTTGAAGCTTCAGGCTTCGGCCAAGGCTGATGACGGCCGTGATAATCGCCTCGTCGTCTGAATCCTGCTCCAGGTCTCGCACGAAGCTGCGGTCGATCTTGATGTGATCTACTGGAAACTGCTTCAGATGAGTCAATGAGGCATAGCCGGTGCCGAAATCATCGAGTGCAATCTGGACGCCGTTGTTTCGGAACTGTGCAAGGGCAGAGGAAACGTGATCGGAATTTCTTCCGAGGAGAACAGTTTCCGTCACCTCCACCTCGAAGGAGGTTGGTGGAACCTTAAGCCAGTCGAAGGTTCTCAGCATGTTATCGACGAGATTTGAACGGCCAAACTCGGCCGCAGACAAATTGAGCGCGATGCGGCCGAACGGAAGATCCTGATCGATCCATTGACGCACGTCGGCGGCAACCTTCGAGGTCAGGATCTTGCCAATGGAAACCGCAATCTCATGGTCGTCGAAGACCGCTCCGAAGAAGTTCGGCGTCAGAAGGCCTTTCGTGGGATCCTGCCAGCGCGCCAGTGCCTCGAGGCCCACAATCTCACCTGTCGCGAGACTTACCTTCGGCTGATAGAATGGGATGATCTCGTCATTGGCGATTGCCTCACGCATGCCGCGCCCGAGGGAGACGCGCTGCTCGATGACTCTGCGCATTTCAGGCGAATAGGTAATGACCCGGTTACGTCCCTGGGATTTTGCCTGGTACATCGCAATATCCGCATCCTTGACTAGTTCAGCGGGCGTCCCGTCATGGTCCGGAAAAGCCGCGATGCCGATGCTGACCC
Organism: Microvirga sp. 2MCAF35; assembly: GCF_052115545.1. Lineage (NCBI taxonomy): Bacteria > Pseudomonadati > Pseudomonadota > Alphaproteobacteria > Hyphomicrobiales > Methylobacteriaceae > Microvirga > Microvirga sp. 2MCAF35. The sequence continues at coordinate 49,568 of NZ_JBFRGW010000031.1, read as the reverse complement.
GACTGACGAGTGACCGCTTCTGATAGGTGAATGGCTGGCGCAGCATCTCCGCGATCAAGGTGCCTAGACGTGTGGCATTCTCGAGCCTCAGCGGATCGATGACGAGCACGGCAAATTCGTCACCGCCGATCCGGGCTACGGTGTCGCAGCTGCGGACCATCGCAGACAGGCGGCGCGCCGTCTCCTGCAGCAAGGCATCCCCCGCATCGTGGCCCAGGGTGTCGTTGATGTCCTTGAAGTCATCGAGATCGATCAACAGTAGACTTACGCATGTGTCGTTCTGCTTGGCTGCTGTAAGGGCTGCCTCAAGCCGTCGCTGGAAGAGATTCCGGTTGGGAAGGCTTGTCAGCGCATCGTGATTGGCTGAACGCCATATCTCTTCCTCCGCTTCCTTCTGCTCGCTGATGTCGAAGGTCACGCCAAAGATCCGATCAGGCCCCGCCCTTTCTGCACGTGCTCGCAGCCAGCGGATCGCGCCGCTCGGCATGACATAACGACATTCGATGGAGTCTGAGCCGCTAACTTGGATCCTTTGCAGAAAATCTTCTACCTTCTGGCGATCATCGGGATGAAGCCCTGTCAAAAAGGTCTTGTCAGTTCCAGATTGGATTCCGAGAAGTGCGAGCGCATTCTCGGACCGTGTCGTGGTCCCCGTCTGCGGATTGAACTCCCACGCGATCATTTGGGCCGCTTTCAATGCAAGTTGAAGGCGCTCCTCACTCTCGGTCAAGGCCTGTTCAGACTGCTTGCGCTCATGAATGTCCAGGGCAATGCCGAACCATTGTTCGACCTTGCCCTGCTCATTCTTGAGGGGCTCCCCTCTGACGATGAACCAGCGGTGCATCCCATCTGACGCGCGCCGTAGTGGCATCTCCATTTCGAAGGGGACGCCCCTCCTCATGGAGCTCTCCCACAGCTCCAGAGTTCTTTCACGGTGCAGAGGATGGATGACCGAGCGCCACTCCGTACATCCTATGACGGATCCTAACCCTGTATACTCATACCAAACGTCGCTGCAGTAAGTGAATTCGCCATTCGCATCGCTGAACCAAACGATCTGTGGCGACGTGAAAGAGAGCGGCATAGCCTCGACGAGGGTACGGAGACGCCTTTCGCTTTCGCGCAGGTGCTGCTCCACCCTTCGAAACTCAGTCATGTCGCGAGAGACGCATAGGCACCCTTGAGGGAGTCCGTCCCGTCCCATGATGGACGTCACGATGACATCCCACCACTTCTGTAGGCCTGTCGCCGTTGCGCAGGATGCTTGAAAACGTCCGGTTCCTCCGGCTCTGGCCTTCTCCAACGCTTCGGATGCGTCCTTCGCGGCAATGCTGTCCCACAACGATGTCCAGGCGCGGCCTTCCATCGAGCCGAAGTCTGCCACCTCCATTGCGCGCAGGCCAGCCTGGCTTATGAAGCGGAGGCGCCCCTGCAGGTCGAAGGCCATGATACAATCGTGTGAACTTGCCAGCAGGCGTCGCGTGAACTCCTCTCCGTCCGCTGCTGTCCTCGTGGCGAGCTTCAGCTCGAGTTGCGTCATCACGGTCTCAGCGAGAGACGTCAGAGCCTCCTCCTGCTTCTTGCTCAGGCCAGATGGGCGCGCGTTGCGATCCAGCACGCACAGCATTCCAAGTGGCAAGCCGCCTTTCGTCCTTAAAGGCGCTCCGGCATAGAACGCCGGTACCATGCCGCTATCCGCGGCGGTTCTGCGGCCGAACCGGGGATCGGCAGCAATATCGGGAACGATGAATACACCTGGTTCGTGAATGGCATGGTTGCAAATAGAGAATTCGCGAGGCGTCTCGGCGATTTCAATCCCAATCTTGGATTTGAACCATTGCCTATGCTCGTCGAGAAAAGAAATGAATGCAATCGGCGTATCGCAAAGCTGAGCCGCGATCTTGGCGATGTTGTCGAACGCGACCTCCGGCGCCGTGTCCAGGATGTCGTATTTCTGGAGCGCAGCAAGGCGGTCGACCTCCTCCCAGGGAGGCAGATTGCTGGGGCCAGGATAGTCCATCATTTGAAAATCTGTCCGCTCGGAGCGTCTGGGTTGTTTGGGGCATGTCGGAATTTAACCGACGCAACGGAACTGCATCATGCATCGAGAGTCACTCGATCCGTTGTTCACACAACATCCGGGCTCGTAACCGGTAAAATGGCAAAGCGTCATGCCGCCCGATAAACAGGGCGCGCCATAGTGCTGAGCGATCTATTGTCCGCAATCATCTGAACTATAGTCGGCTCAAGGAATAACGTTCTCCTTGGACTAGGGTCAAGAAGCAGCAAAGTCTCTCGGGAATTTACGGTTAACGATCTTTAGCTGTTCAGAGAACATGGATTCATTGAAGCCACTCCCACGGGGGGCTTTTCAAGCCACCGCACGTGAACGTATGCCTCACGCAATCTTCATGCGGCATAAAGCCATGGCTGGTTCATCGGCTGCTCAAGCGTTGTTCTGTAAAACCAGTGCGGCTCATCAGGGGCGTGGAAGTGGGACGAGCGTCGGTAACCCCAGCCCGCTGCCCCGGAAATCACACCCATCCGCCCGCGATTTTGAGGCGCAGGTGCGTGCACGAATAAGTGGTTCTGCGTACGCCAGAACTACGGGAACTACCTAGTTATAAACTTGCAAAATCTCTCCTGGGTATGAATATCTCGCAACCTTGGAACGCAAGCCGCAGAAAAACACCTGCCTTATCAGTTCGTTGCTTCCGTCGCGAGGGTACCATCCAACCGTTCGGCGATAGATGAAGGAGTTTAAGGGTCGCTTAAGGTTGGTTAAGGGGCATTAACCATAACCTAGAGAGCGCTCCCATTATTTACGTATTGTCTGCGCAGGCGCCAAATTATAGCTTCTCGACATGGCCGCAGAACACAAATGAGTTGAGTAAATAATTTCAGGCGGCATGTAAAAATACGTAAGACGCGCTTAATTATTAAGGCGGGGCAGAATAATATGTATATCGTCGTCGATGACCGGCAGATGGTTACGTCCGGATATGTTGCGAGCTTCAAGCGCGAAGGCATATCCTCTCTTGGCTTATATGCCGATGAATTTACCGATTGGCTGGAATCTGCGTCCGATGCGGATCTCGAGGCGGTTCAAGGCTTCGTCCTGGGCAGCTTCGAAGAGCGGGTTCACTCTGCTGAAAGCATCCGCCGCTATTCCAAGGCACCGATCATCGCGTTGAGCGATGTTCGCTCCCTCGAAGAGACGCTGGAACTCTTCACGGCAAAATTCGACGACGTCGTTCGTAAGCCCGTCCACGTTCGGGAAATCCTGGCCCGCTCGGAAGCCATCTGGAGACGGGTCAACGCAAGCGCCGGAAAGAGGGCGCAGAACGATACGGATCGCCTCAAGGTCTTCTTCGATGGCCGCGATCCTGAAATCGATGGGCTGCCGCTGTCACTTCCGCGTCGCGAGCGGCACATTCTCGAGTATCTGGTCCGCAAGCGAGGACATCGCCTGACCAAGAAGCAGATCTTCGACGCGGTTTACGGCATCTACAGCGACGATGTGGAAGACAGCGTAGTCGAAGGGCACATCAGCAAACTTCGTAAGAAGCTTCGGCAGCGCCTTGGTTACGATCCTATCGACGCAAAGCGGTACATCGGGTACTCCTACATTGGCGCGGCCTCCTAAGCTGGCGTTCCAGCGCTCGCCGGATACGGTGCGAGCCTTCAGATCTGAGACAAGCATCGAAACAGCGGCCGCGGTCACTGCTGAAGCATCATCCTTCACGGTGACCGTTCGTCTTTAGCGACCAAAATAAATCCAACTCTCTTCAACCCGTTAACTTTATTGCAGGAAACGGGCCGGTATTCTTCCTCAACGTCATGATTGAAGCTGTCAGGATGGGGTCAGCACTCCGGAACGACGCTCGCGGCCGACAAAGGCAGCCGAGCGAATCCAGGTCGCCTCTTCAGAAAAGATCGGCAAAGAGTCTGGCGTCGTGAAAGGCGTATCGGGGCAGGGCATGACAAGAAGAATAATGCCGATCTCAGTTCGGAAGCATTCGCGTTCGGACGGGATGTTTCTAGGCGGCTGAGTACGGATCAAAGTAGCTCCCCCGCCTTCCCAAGCATGGACATGACGTTCAGTGCTTTGTTGCCGGCGTGAAGGCCGCGCGATTCTCCATCTGATATGGCTTGATGATCAATGCCGATCAGTTCGCGTAGTAAGAGTTGAGACACGGCAATGGACGACCTTCTTCTTGAGTTTCTCACCGAGACCAACGAGCATCTCGAGACGGTCGATGTGGAGATGGTCCGCTTCGAACAGGACCCCAACAACGAAGCGATTCTCAGTAACATCTTCCGCCTGGTTCATACGATCAAGGGGACCTGCGGTTTCCTCGGCTTGCCTCGCCTCGAGGCTCTAGCACACGCGGCCGAGACCCTTATGGGCAAGTTTCGCGACGGCATGCCGGTTACGACACCTGCGGTTTCGCTGATCCTAGCAACTCTCGACCGGATCAAGGAAATCCTGGGTGAGCTGGAGCGCCAGGGTGCTGAGCCGGAAGGATCGGACAACGATCTGATCGAGCAGTTGGAAAGGATGGCCTTACAAGAGGCGTCTCCTGCCGAAGCTGCTCCTCAGCCGGCATCACCACAGGCATCGGGGCAATTGGTCTATCAGGTCCTCGAACGGGAGCTGCGACCAGGAGAAGTCTCGCTGGACGAGCTCGAACGGGCTTTTCAGGAGGCACCCGGCCCCGAAAAGGCATCGACATCTGGAAGCTTGACATATCAAGTGCTCGAACGGGCACTGAAGCCAGGCGAAGTGTCTCTCGACGAACTTGAGCGCGCCTTTCGGGAGGCGCCGGGACCAGCTCCGCTCGTCATCGAGAAGCCAGCCGCGCCTTCCGCGAAGACAGAGGCATCGGCTCCGCCTCCGCCAGCTGCCAAGAAGAATACCGACACGTCGGATTCGAACGAGGGCGGCGAGGGAATTGCCGGGAAGGTGCAAACCATCCGCGTCAATGTCGATACGCTCGAGCACCTGATGACCATGGTGTCGGAACTCGTTCTGACCCGTAATCAACTGCTCGAAATCGCTCGCAGGAGTTCCGAGGATCACGGCTACAAAGTGCCATTGCAGCGCCTCTCCCAAGTCACAGCCGAGCTGCAGGACGGTGTCATGAAGACCCGCATGCAGCCCATCGGCAACGCATGGCAGAAGCTTCCGCGTGTCGTCCGGGATCTCTCCAACGAGTTGTCGAAGAAGATCGAACTCGTGATGCAGGGAGCCGATACCGAGCTCGACCGGCAAGTCCTGGAGGTCATTAAGGATCCCCTGACGCACATGGTCCGCAACTCCGCCGACCATGGCATCGAGAGCCCGGCAGACCGTAAGGCCGCCGGAAAGACCGAGAAGGGAACGATCCGTCTCAATGCGTATCACGAGGGTGGGTCGATCACCATCGAGATCGCCGATGACGGCAAGGGGCTGAACTTTGCGGCAATCCGCAAGAAGGCCGTCGAACGGGGCATTGCAGGCGACGCCGAAGTGGAGCGGATGAGCGACGCCCAAGTGGCCAAGTTCATCTTCCATCCCGGCTTTTCGACCGCCGCGAAGGTCACGTCGGTATCGGGTCGTGGCGTCGGCATGGATGTCGTCAAGACGAATATCGAGCTCATCGGCGGAACTGTCGACATTCGTTCCGAACAGGGGCGGGGAACGACATTCACGATCAAGATCCCGCTGACGCTCGCCATCGTCGCGGCGCTCATCGTGGCCTCCAAGGACCAGCGCTTCGCCATTCCGCAGGTCGCCGTGTCCGAGCTCGTCAGGGTCTCTCCAACGTCGGAGCATTCCATTGAACGCATTAATGGCACTCCCATCCTTCGCCTGCGCGACCGGCTTCTGCCGATCGTCCCGCTTTCGAAAGTCATGAGCCTTTCCGGCGATGAAGATGCGAACCATGGCTTCGTGGTCGTGACGCAGGTTGCCCATCAGCGCTTTGGCATTCTGGTGGACGGCGTCTTCCATACGGAGGAGATCGTCGTGAAGCCGATGTCGTCCAAGCTGAGGCATATTCAGCTCTTCTCCGGCAACACGATTCTCGGTGACGGTGCCGTGGTGCTCATCATCGATCCCAATGGGCTTGCCAGGATGGTCGGTTCCGGTGCCGACACCAACGAGTTCCAGAGTGACGCGGGTCTTGAACAGACAGTCGCGGCGGCGGAGGAATTGACGAGTCTTCTCGTCTTCCGTGGCGGGGGCGAAAGCCTCAAGGCAGTGCCCTTGTCTCTGGTGACGCGCCTTGAGGAAATCGATGCGTCCACGATCGAATGGTCGAGCGGGCGTCCGGTCGTCCAGTATCGCGGACGCCTGATGCCGCTGGTCTCCTGCGACGAGGAACTCGCCATCAAGCGACAGGGCATGCAATCCCTGCTGGTGTTCTCCGACGGCGAAGTCTCGATGGGACTGGCTGTCGCCGAAATCGTGGACATCGTCGAAGACAGGCTCGATGTGGAGCTGCTCGCAGAACGCTCGGATCTGGTCGGATCCGCAGTCGTTCGCGGTCGCACTACGGAGATCGTCAACATTGCCCACTATCTCCCAATGGTGCTCGAGACATGGTCTCGCAAGGATCGGCGCAACGGGCCGGACAGGTCTCTGCTCCTGGTCGACAGTTCGACCTTCTTTCGTGACATGCTCGTCCCTGTCCTCAAGGCCTCGGGCTACCGTGTTCAGACGGCCTCGACGGCTCAGGAGGCCGTCCGCCTCCTATCCAACGGATTGCAGGTCGACGTGGTCGTCACTGATCTGGAACTCACGGGACACTCGGGCTTCGCGCTCGTCGCGTCCTTGAGGGCAGACCCGAATCACAGCGCAACGCCTGTCATCGGCATGACGGTCAAGCCCGACCCGCAGCAAATTGCCCTGGCAAGAAAGCTGCGCATCGCAGAAATCGTTTCGAAGATCGACCGGCGAGGGCTGCTCTCCGCATTGGCCGAGCTCAACGTATCGCTTGAAGAGGCTGCATGACCATGAAACCGATCGAAACGATCACGCCCGCCATGACCAAGGGAGCTTCCAAGCAGATGGAGTTCGTAACGGTCTCGGTTGCGGGGCAGCTGCTTGGCCTGCCGATCAGTCGGGTTCACGATGTTTTCGTCGTCAGCGAGATGACGACCGTGCCACTGGCGCCTGGAGAAATTGCAGGCCTTCTGAATCTGCGTGGCCGGGTGGTCACCGCGGTCTCGCTGCGCCGGCGTTTGGGCCTTGGTGATTCCGGCGGGACAGAACGGCGCATGGCGGTTGGGCTTGAAAACCATGGCGAGGCCTATGGCCTGCTCGTGGACGAGGTCGGAGAGGTTCTCAAGCTCAACCCGGATGAGATGCAGCCCAACCCGGTTCACATGGATCGAGGCTGGGTCGGCCTGTCGCAAGGGGTGCATCAGCTGCACGACAAGCTGCTGATCGTCCTGGACGTGGATGCCGTCCTGTCATTCGAAACCGAGCGGGAAGCTGCGTAAGCTGTTCGAGATTCAAGCCCGCTTCCGGGCTTTCTAAGGACCTAGTATCGTGAGCCTTGATCTTTCCACGCCTGTTCTCGTCGTCGATGATTATCAGACGATGGTTCGCATTCTTCGCAATCTCCTCAAGCAGATCGGCTTCAACGATGTGGACGATGCCTCCGACGGCCAAGCGGCTCTGGATAAGCTGCGCGCCAGAAAATACGGCCTCGTGATCTCAGACTGGAATATGGCCCCGATGACGGGTTATGAGCTGCTGCAGCAGGTACGTGCCGACGCTGAGCTGAACTCCCTGCCGTTCATCATGGTCACAGCCGAGTCAAAGACGGAGAACGTCGTTGCGGCTAAGAAGGCAGGCGTCAACAACTACATCGTCAAGCCGTTCAATGCCGAAACGCTGCGGACGAAGATCAGCGCTGTCTTCAACGGGTAAATGATTGCGAGCAGGGTCATGAATCCACGTAAAAGCTATCGCATCGAAGCCAGCATGGACGCGCTGCCTTACGATGAAGGAGTTCAGGAGCGGCATTCCGAGATCATGAGCATGCTCGGCACGATCAAGGAATCCATCGTGCCCGCGCGCGAGATCTCAGCATCCTTGCTCGAAGAGCACCGGCGCGACATGCAGGAGGCTCTCCGCCTGAAGGTGGAACTCGACTCCATCTATGAGGCCATCGAGCGCACCAAGAGAGAGATCGCGACGCTTCGATATGCGGGCGCTCAAGGTCAAGAGATCACGAGGGTGACCGATGAGCTCGGAGCCATCGTTCTCGGGACCGAAACGGCAACCCACACGATCCTGGCCTCGGCGGAGAAGATCGATGATTTGTCCAGCAACCTGTCATCACGCCTGACCGGAGGGGATCAGGAGATCGCCCGTGAGATCCTGGATCACGTGATCAGCATCTTCGAGGCCTGCAATTTCCAGGACATTACAGGCCAGCGGATCAGCAAGGTCGTCAACGCGATGAAGTTCGTCGAGGAGCGGGTTCATCATATGATCGATATCTGGGGCGGACTTGAAAGCTTCAAGGATATCGAGCCCGTCGACGAAGCGGGCCGAAAGGGAGATGCAGCGCTCCTGAACGGCCCCGCGCTTGCAACCGACAAGGGCGTGACCTCCCAGGATGATATTGACGCACTCTTCGGTTGATGCGTCCGCAATCGTCGCCCTGAGCCCCCGGCCTCTCAGCGGCCGGGGCCAATGTCTCAGGAGGTCGCTGCGTCCTGCTGTGCAAGCTGACTTTCACGTCCCGGCATCCGCAGCACGGCCTTTAGCTCCGGCGTCGCCAAAAGATCCATGATCCGGCGGAAGCCCAGGTCATTGATGGCGAGAATCACTCCCCCGCAGACATCGCCCGAACCGGAGAACCTGTAGGTCAAGACATTGGCCGGCCGCAGGCCCCCCCGCGGATGGGAGACAAAGCCCTGCAATTCCCCACGGCGGCCATTGCAACCGTTCTGGATCGTCATGCCGTTGTATTCGCCTGCCACTGCATGAGGAACAATACGCAACCGGTTCTTGCCGTGGAAGCCGATGGCAAGATTCGAGCTTGTCAAAGCCACCGCGACGTTCTCATCGAAGTGAAGGTGCCCATCGATTGAGATGGGTGAACCATGGCCTCGAAAACAATCGAAAACGGCAATCGCGTTGAGATTGTCAAGGCACAGGAAGACGCGAGCGTGCTCATAGCTCGGGCCATAGGTGTTCGTGCCGATGCGAATAATATTCGCATGGTTCAACGACATTCTTTCCTCGATCAAACCGAGACCGGATGACTGATCGTGTCGGTCCGGACTGGCGATGTTATGTGCCCGAGACGATGTCAGATAATGTCGGATCGAGCCCGTGTCATGGATGATCGATCCCCCGGGATCCGTGACCCATCGGGTGCCGCGGGCGGTATACACGAAGGATGAGCAGTTGTGATGGCCATTCTCACGGCGCTGTTCGCCAAAGGAAGCACACAGGTAGCTCCAGTGCGGTTTACGCTCATAATCCCGGAAGACGACGATGCCGTCGCCTTCAGACACAAACATTCGTGGGCCTGCCGGATAGGACAACTCTTCCGCCAGTTCCGAGTCCGCCAAGAGAGATCGGCCATAACCGGAGATCATCCGGCGCAGCCAGGATGCATGATGATAGCCACGTGGCGCGTCGCCCAAGGGCGGAAGCATTCCACTTGGATCGGTCATTCCAACGAGGACTTTGAGGGCAGCCCTCAGGCGCACGGTCAGGCGCTCTCGAAACTCTTTGGCCTCGGGTTCATCTTCGAGACTGTGTGTTAGAAGCAATCCGATGGAGACAATTTCAAGCCGGTCATGAAGAGATTGCTCGATGGACGAGCCATCCGATCCGATCAATTGATCGAACGCGGATCGAATCTGGGCGAGGGCTATCGACTTCCAGTATGCAGCCAATGGGAAGTGGGGATTCGCGCGGCCAACGGCAAGCAATGCGCATGCGACACGCAACTGAATGAGGGTGGGCGAGAAGATATTCTGGCTGACGATCTCGGACAAGGTGAAGCCGTACCTGATGATCTCGGCAAAGAGCGTCTGCCGGCGTTTGATGTCTTTCCCGTTTTTTGAACCGGAAGTTAGCGCGAGGAGATGCAGTAGCACCTCGGCGCGGGTCGCCATCGACATCGGATATGTGCTCAGAGCGTCTTTGGGCTCGTTCCACGGATTGGACTGTGCCCACGATAGTGCGAGTTCCACGGCTCTCGTAGAGCCGCCGAGCTCCGGTCGCGCGGCGAGGTCAAGAAGCCATGAAAGAGACTGGAATTCCAGGCGCCATGCTGGAGACTTATATGGATCCTCCGTCCATTCAAAGGCTTCGGGAAAAGGCCACGGCTCAAGACCACACAAAGTTAAATGGTTATCGCTGATCGCCGGCGCTTCTCCGCTCTGGATGGCTCTCAGTCGATCATGGAAGGTGAAGAGAGCTCCAAAATTCTTTGGATCGATAAGTTGGTCGACTGGGCTCGCCCGCATCCGCTGAGCTTCGGGATGCAGGTGAAGGCGATCGCAAACCTTCTCCATAAAGACCAACGGATTTGAAACGTCGTCTCCTAGTATGTTCTCAAGCAGAAGCTCGTCGCCGATGGAGACTTCAAGAGGAGTGACCAGACTGATCCGTGAGTCGTCCGCTGGGACCTGAAAGCCGAGCTCGACGGTTGCGGCCTCGGATGGCGGGTGCAGTTCAAGCGTGAAGCGCCTCGCTTGTCGGTGGATCGGAATGTCGAGAAAGGGTCCGAGAACCGGCGATGACGACACAGCCTCATAAGGAGGCGGAAGTTGCTTGCCCTTCGCATCCCGGAAGACGACCAGTGCCAAGGCTTCATCGCTCGCTTTGCCTTCGTTGATCAATTGCCCGCGGATAAGGAGCGGGTGACCGGGAGCGACCCCGTAGTTCAGCCATTGAGGTGCCGTGCTCAGATTCCACCAAGCGCGGCGCGGAGCCGTTACTTGCCTGTCGCTTGGCTGGAGCTTCACTGATTCCACTGAAGCATACGACGGCGTTTGAACACTTTGATGAATTCTCAGATCGCAGATCTTGAACGGATGCGAGTTGCGCCAGCTGCGAATTGTCAGCGTCAGGTGATGTGCCGGTGCCGGGACGAAGAAATTGAACAGCACGCGAGCCGAATGGGAATGATCGCTGCTTCGATCATAATAGCCCGGCCCAGCCATGTGATAGCTATGGGGGTCGATCTGGGTCCTCGCTAATCCTGGGACGTAGGCGAAGTCGATATGCGATCCGTCCTCTGACAGGAAATCGATGCCGACCGCTGCGAAGTCGTGAACACTCCGCGCCTCCTCGTCCGCATGCCAAGAGATCTGAAATTCGACTGCACACCAAGTGTCGCTGGAAACATCCTTGACGTCGAAAACCACCCGAGACCAGCGGTTATGGTTCGAAACGACATAAGTATCGTCGGAAGATCCTTCTGCAGCCTGGTCTCGTGGAACCGAGGAAATTTGTCTGACTTCAGGCATGCGGATATGAAAGCCTTATTGAGGAACTTCATGAGACAAGAGGGTGCGGAATTCGACCGAGCTGGACCTGAGCTGCGGAGGAGCTATGGATGAGCATGAACCAGCTGCTGCCAATCGCCCCGAGAGTGTCCGTCTAGCCGCCCCCGCTTAGTTGCCGGTAGCGACTTCAAGAAACAAAGCCATGCGGATCAGTTCGGAAAGGCTCTTCGCTTCCATCTTCGACATCACATTGGATCGGTGGATTTCCACTGTACGGATGCTGATGTTCAGCTCATGGGCGATCATCTTGTTGGCTTTTCCGGCGACAAGCCCATCGAGCACTTGGCGCTCCCGCTGGGACAGCGACTGCAATCTGGCTTGAGTGCGAAGAAGCTCTTGGTTCTTGCGGACGCTCTTTTCATCGCAGACCAATGCGAAACGCACCACTTCCAAGAAGCGGTCTTCCCGGAAGGGCTTTTCGAGGAAATCGATGGCTCCCACCTTCATGGCCTCGACAGCGAGAGGGATGTCCGCGTGTCCTGTCATGACGACGACCGGGACATTAAGCCCACGAGCATTCAGGCGGCGGATGAATTCCAGGCCATCGACGCCGGGCATGCGCACATCTGTAACGATGCAGCATCTCCCAGGATCCTGAACTTCATCGAGGAATGCTTTCGCGGATTCGTAGAGGCGAACATTCAGGCTGGCCGATACCAGCAGAAACGAAAGAGCTTTTCGCACTCCAATGTCATCATCCACCACATACACGATCGGCGTGTTCGACACTGGCCATGTCCTCCATATCGACAGTTCTAAGAGTGAAGTGGAAAGTTGTTCCCACACTGGGAACGGATTCCGCCCAGATCTTGCCGCCGTGAGATTCCACGATCGTCCGGCTGATCGAGAGACCCACCCCCATGCCACTCTGTTTCGTGGTGGTAAACGGCTTGAATAGGTTCATCAAGACCTCCCGCGGTATACCGGATCCTGTATCCTGCACACTGATCTGAACAAGCGATTCAGTCGGCAAAGTTCTTGCCTTGATCCTCAACTCGCGCAGGCTCACGTCCTGCATGGCTTCGATCGCATTGCGGATGAGATTGAGGAGAACCTGCTGAATCTGGACGCGGTTCACGAGGACCAATGGGTCGTCCGAGGGAAAGTCGAACTCGACTTTGACTTCCTGCTCCTTGGCGCCGACCAATGCCAAAGCGCCGGCCTCCTCGACGAGCCTTTGCAGTCCTTCGATCTGATGCTCGCTGCCTCCACGGGCTACGAACTCGCGCAGTTGCCGAATGACCTCCCCGGCCCGCAGAGCCTCTTCGGCCGCCTCGTTCACCGCATGCCGGACGAGTGAAATCTTGTCACCGTCCAGGCCGTTCAGGATCATCCCGCACCCCTTGAGATAGCTGGTGATCGCCGTCAGGGGCTGATTGATTTCATGGGCCAGTGTGGAGCCCATTTCGCCCAATGCCGTGAAACGCGACATGTAGGCGAGTTCGGATTGCAGTTCCTGCATCCGCGTTTCGGTTCTCTGGCGCTCGGTCAGGTCGCGAATGAAGGCGGTGAAGAACCGTTCTCCGTCGGATTCCATCTCGCCGACCTGAACTTCCATGGGAAAGGTCGAACCGTCCTTGCGTTGTGCAACGACAACGCGACCGCTTCCGATGATGCGGCGCTCACCGGTCTCACGATACCGGCGGATATAGCCGTCATGTTGTTCCCTGTAGGGCAGGGGCATCAGAAACTTGACGTTGGTCCCGATGACTTCATCCGGATGATAGCCGAACATGTGCACGGCGGTGGCACTGAAAGAGCGGATAATGCCATTCTCGTCCGAGACGATCATTGCATCCGGAACGGTTTCGAGAATGGATCGAAGATGGGCCTCCCTCGTGCGCAACCTTTCCTCGCTGGAGCGCAGGGCGTTTTCCGCGAGCTTGCGCTCCGTGATGTCCTGGATCGTTCCGATCTTGCGAATGGGCCGGCCGCTCTCGTCGACCATCGTGCGGCCGATCGCCGTCACCCAGCGCTCGTTGCCGGCGTCTGCGCGAAGCACCCGGAATGTGCCGCTATAGGTCAGGCTTGCGCCAGGCTCATTGGCATAAAATGTCTCTTCCAAATCGTCGCGGTCATCAGGATGGACACATCCAAGGACAATCTCTCGGGTGATATCGGCATGCGGCCCGAGGCCCAGGATCTGGCGGGCTTCCGGTGTCCATTGGCGACGGCCCGTGACAAGGTCCTGATCCCAAATGCCGAGCGCCGTCGTTTCGATGGCAAGCCTCAGGCGCTCTTCGCTGCTGCGAAGTTTCATTTCCGCCAGCCGCTGGTCGTGAATGTCGGTGACCGTGCCGACCCATTCCTGAACCGCGCCGTCTTCGGTGAGGAGCGGTACGGCTCTTGCGAGAATCCAGCGGTAAGCCCCGTCCGAGCGTCGAACGCGATACTCGAACATGCCGGGTTCCTGGGAGCTGCGAACAGCTTGCCATTGCGCGAGCAGTTTGTCTCGATCATCCGGATGAACAGCGTCCAGGAAGCCAAGGCCCATATAGGCTTCCCTGGACTCGCCGCTGAACGCTTCCCAGCCCCAGACTTTGCTGACGGATCCATCCGTTGTGGCGCGCCAAACGATGACCGCGCTCGCTTCGATGAGGGCGCGGTATTGTTCTTCACTTTGACGGAGTCGCTCGGCGGCAGACTTCTGCTCGTGAATATCCGTGATGGTGCCAACCCATTCCTGCACCACGCCACTGGCATCCCGGAGGGGAACCGCTCGCATCAGAACCCACCGATATTCACCGCTGGGCTGGCGGATACGATACTCACTCGTGCCGGGCTGTTCGGACGCGAGTGTTTCCAGCCAGGATGACGTTGCCCGTTCACGATCATCGTGGTGAATATGGCCCAGCCATGCGAAATCCGTGTGATCGTCCGTGGAGGGGCTGTGCGGGGTTCCCCAGCCCAATATGCCGTCGATGATCGAGCCGTTCGGCGAGGCCCGCCAGACCATGGCGGCGCTCGCCTCGATCAAGGCCCGGTATCGCTCCTCCTGCGTTTTGAGGGCGGCTTCCGCGGCCATGAAGCGGCTGACGTCTCGCGATGTCAGAACAAAGTTGCATAGTCTCCCGGATTCACCCTCGATGGCGTCAATCGTGACCCTGCACAGGAGGTGAACGCCTTGTTTGGTTCTGCATCGCGCCTGATCCGCGTAGTGGCCGAGGCTCGCGGCAACTTTCAGATCTCGAGCGGATTTGGCGCCGCTCGAGGCGTCCGACGGATAGAGAAGTGAGAAATGGGAACCGAGAGCTTCATCGGCCTTCCAGCCGTAGATCTGCTCCGCGCCCATGTTCCACGATACAATATATCCGTCTGGGTCGAGCGTGATCAGAGCGAAATCGCGAATGGCATTCAGAGCGCGGCCGGCATCGACGATCCGCCGGGCATCCTGCCCGGATCGCACATCGAAGCTCTTGTTTAACGCAGAAGTATGAGTCATTCCCCCCAACCCACGTGCTGCGTCGCAATCAGGATCCAAACTTAACGACGAAGAATCGCCGTGAGCAACACTATTGATAGGCCCTGACGGCTATCAATGTCACCGTCGCGATTGCATCAGCGGGCCGAAATCAGCAATCGAAAAATCCGGCCGAGATGGCTGCTATATTGTCGCGCCGGATGGTGCGGCAAGCACCATGTGAAACATTGATTCATTCCACCCGGGGCTGATCCATTGCTTCTCCAGGCGCCGTAAGCTCGGCTCTGCGCCCAGCAGAATAGGGAACCGACGCGAGCTTCGGTCGGTGATCGGACCGCAGGTCAGCCTCGTGCAAGGTTGGCGGTTTAAATGCCTCTTTACCATATTCGCCTGGAGACCCCTGTGACGGCACCTGTCTATCTGTTCGACTTGGCATCGCGACAGGCTCAATGGCTTGCCGCCCGCCAAACGACGATTTCCGGAAACGTCGCCAACGCCAACACTCCTGGCTATCGAGCCAGGGACGTCGAGCCGTTCGCGGATGTTCTGGACAAGACCAAACTGGCCATGGCGGCGACGAACGCCAGCCATATCGGGTTCACCCCATCAAAGGCCGAAGCGAGCAAGGTCAAGAAAGCGGATAGCTGGGACACGGTCTATTCCAAGAACTCCGTCAGCCTCGAGCAGGAACTCATCAAGGCTGGTGAGGTCAACCGGCAGCATTCGTTGAACACAAGCATCGTCAAGTCATTCCATCGGATGCTGATGTCAAGCGTGAGGACTTCATGATGATCGACCCCTTGGTTGCATCGAGCAAATTATCGAGTTCGGGCCTCGAGGCCCAGTCGGCTCGTCTCCGGGTCATCTCGGAGAACGTTGCGAACGCTCAGTCGACGGGGCGCACGCCGGGCTCCGATCCCTATACGCGCAAGACGATCACGTTCAAATCAGAGCTCGACCGCACGCTCGGCGCAGCCTCGGTCACTGTCAAGGATATCGGACAGGACGATTCCGCTTTTCCGGTCGAGTATGATCCCGGCAATCCGGCAGCCGATGAGAACGGCATGGTCAAGAAGCCGAATGTGAACATGCTGATCGAGATGGCGGACATGCGCGAGGCCAATCGATCCTATCAGGCGAACCTGCAGATGATGAAGCAGGCCAGAGCCATGATCACTGCAGCAATCGATCTCATGAGAGGCTGATATGGTCAGCGCAGTTTCCTCGATCTCGTCAATGATCGATCGCCCGTCGGCGGTCGCAGCCATTCCCACCTTCGGTGGAACGCCAGCCGCAGGAGCCGTCGCCGGCGTACCTCAGGCGAGCTTCGGCGACACGATGGCGCAAGTGGCCAATTCGGCCATCGATACCATGAAAGCGGGCGAAGCGGCGTCGATCGCCGGTATCCAGGGCAAAGCCTCGGTGCAGCAGGTCGTCGAGGCGGTGATGTCAGCGGAGCAGACGCTCCAGACGGCCATTGCAATCCGTGACAAGGTTGTCGCGGCGTATCAGGAAATCGCCAGGATGACGATTTAAAGGGGATTGAAATGAGAGCGCTCGCGATCGCCGCCACCGGCATGAATGCACAGCAGCTTAACGTCGAAGTCATTGCAAACAACATCTCGAACGTGAACACCACCGCCTTCAAGGGAGCGCGAGCCGAGTTCACGGACCTGCTTTACCAGGCCGAGCGGTCCCAGGCCATTCCCAACCAGGCAGGATCGAGCCCGGTTCCTGAAGGCGCCATGCTGGGCCTCGGCGTCCGCACGGCGGCGATCCGCAACCTGCATCGTCAGGGATCGCTGACGAATACGTCGAACCAGTTCGACCTCGCCTTGAACGGCCGCGGATGGTTCCAGGTCAATGCTCCCAGCGGCGAGATCGTCTACACCCGTGCGGGATCGTTCAACAAGGACGGCAACGGGCAGCTCGTCACCCTCGACGGTTATACCCTCAACCCGCCGATCATCGTCCCGGCGAACACGCTCGACGTGACCATCAATGAATCCGGCGAGGTTTTCGCAAAGATAGATGGGCAGGCCAATCCTCAGAACCTCGGTCAGCTGTCGCTTGCGAACTTCGCCAACGATGCTGGCCTCGAGCCGATCGGCAGCAACTACTACCGCGAGACTCTCGCCTCCGGCGCGCCGGTCGTGGGCATGCCGTCCGATCCAGGGTTCGGGAAGATCCATCAGGGTTATCTCGAGGCCTCCAACGTCGATCCGATCAAGGAAATCACGAACCTGATCTCCGCGCAGCGCGCCTTCGAGATGAATTCGAAGGTCATCCAGGCTGCCGACGATATGGCCGGAACCGTGTCAAAGGGCATCCGCTAAAGGCGAAAGCCGGATGAAAGATTCATGAAGCATTTCGTCCATATAGTTCTTGCGGCGAGCGTCATGGCGCTGGCGGCTTCTCAAGCCGCCGTGGCTGAAGAGCGAATTCTCCCGGTTCCTTCGGTGACCATTTATCCGGGCGACACGATCAATGAGTCGATGCTCAAGGATCGGGCTTTCCCGGAAAATTACCGCTATCGTACGGCTGTTATCGAGTCGCCGCGTGTTCTCGCCGGCAAGATGGCCCGCCGGACTCTCCTGCCAGGCGAGCCGATCCCGATGAACGCCGTCGACGACCCGAAGCTCGTGACGCGTGGCACGCAGACTCAGATTGTGTTCGAGGAAGGTGGGCTGTCGATCATGGGGATCGGCATCCCGCTTCAGTCTGGGACCTTGGGTGAAACCATCCAGGTCAAGAATGTCGACAGTGGTCGGATCATCACAGGCCGGGTTCAGCCCGACGGACGGGTTCGGATCGGATTCTGATGATGCTCCGTGCGATCCTCTTCCTCTTCACCGTTCTTGTCTCATTTCAGAGTCAGGCTGCGACACGCATCAAGGATGTGGCGTCCGTTCAGGGCGTGCGCGACAACCAGCTCATCGGGTATGGCCTTGTCATGGGTCTTCAGGGAACGGGCGATACGCTTCGCAATTCCCAGTTCACCGAGCAGTCCCTGCAATCGATGCTCGACCGCATGGGAGTCAATGTCCGCGACATCAACCTGCGGACCCGCAATGTCGCGGCCGTCATCGTCACGGCGGATCTTCCTCCTTTCGTCGGATCGGGCTCGCGCATCGACGTGACGGTCACGTCCATGGGCGATGCGACCTCACTGAAGGGCGGCACTCTGATGCTCACGGCCCTGCAAGGCGGCGATGGACAAGTTTATGCGGTCGCGCAAGGCGCCATTGCCGTTTCGGGTTTCTCCGCCCAGGGCCAGGCGGAGACATTGACCTCAGGCGTCGCGACTGCAGGACGGATCCCGAACGGCGCTCTGATCGAGCGGGAAGTTCAGGGAGGCTTCAACGCCATGGGGCCGTTGGCCTTCGAACTCAAGAACCCCGATTACAAAACCGCGACGCTGATCACGGATGCGATCAACCTCTATGCCCAGCAGCGTTACGGCGTTCGTGTCGCATCTCCGCGCGACTTCCGCACCGTCCTCCTGCAGAAGCCGAAGAACGTGGCGGCCACGCGCTTCATTGCCGAGCTGGGCGACCTTGAGATCCGGCCGGATACGCCGGCCCGGATCGTCGTGGATCAGCGGACGGGAACGGTGGTGATCGGAAAGAACGTCCAGATCTCCACGGTGGCGATCACCCACGGGGCCTTGACGATTCGCGTGACGGAGACCCCCGAAGTGTCCCAGCCCGATCCGTTCTCCATGGGCCAGACAGTGGTCGTGCCCCGCACCCAGATCACGGCTGCCGAGGAGAGGGTACCGCTCGCCATCGTCCGAGGGGCGGACCTCCAGACCCTCGTCAAGGGGCTCAACCAGATGGGCCTCAAACCCTCCGATGTCATTGCCATTCTCCAGGCCGTGAAAACGGCCGGAGCGCTTCAAGCAGAACTGGTGATCCAATGACCGAATCCACGATCATCACATCACTCAAGCCGATCGTCCTCACTGCGGGATTGCTCATCGGGACAGCCGCACATCACGTTGCCATGGCGCAGGAGGTCAAGGCCGATGCCAAGGCCGGCCAGTACTGTACCAATATTGCCGATGCCGCCTCCGACGCTCGTTTCGCGCTCCAGAAGCAGGCTCTCGCCGACATGGAGAAGGAGATCGAGGGCCGGATCAAGGTGCTCGAAGCCAAGCGCGCCGAATATGAGGAATGGCTGCGCCGTCGAAACGAAGTTCTGACGAAGGCCGACGAGACCATTGTCCTGATCTATTCGCGCATGCGCCCGGATGCAGCGGCATTGCAACTCACGAACATGGATGAGGAGATTGCCGCGGCTGTCATCGCCAGGCTCAATCCTCGCGTGGCCAGTGCCGTGCTGAACGAAATGGAACCGGCCCGCGCCGCGCAACTGGCGAACGTCATCACCGATGCGCCCAAGCGGGACAAGAATACTGTGAGGCAGAATTGAAACACCTCGTTCTGATTGCTGGCCTGTGCTTCCTCGGCGCTTGCGCAACGAGGCCTGAGGAGATTGGGCGGGAGCCGGGAATGACGCCGGTCGGATCCGGTGTTCTCGTCGATCGCGAGCCGCTTCCCCATCTGTTCAGGGCAAACGGCCCGACGGCAGCGAATTCCACCTGGAGCAATGCCAGCGCCGATCTCTTCACGAGCCCGCGGGCCCGGCAGGTCGGCGATATCGTGACCGTCAATATCCAGATCGACGACAAGGCAGAGTTCGACAACGCGAGCGACCGGTCGAGGAAGTCCGCGATCAAGGGAGGCCTTGATTATGCCTTCTCCTTCAAGGGGTGGAATGCGGACGGAACCGGAGATTTCGGCGTCAATTCGTCATCGTCCGCGACCGGCCAGGGAACCATCGATCGGTCGGAGAAGCTGCGCCTGTCCGTTGCTGCCGTCGTCAACGAGGTTCTCCCGAACGGAAATGTCGTCATCAGCGGATCGCAGGAGGTTCGGGTGAACTACGAACTCCGCATCCTGAACATCGCCGGCATCGTGCGGCCGAGGGATATCTCGCCGAAGAACACGATCAGCTACGACAAGATTGCCGAGGCTCGCGTGTCCTATGGTGGTCGCGGACGTCTGATGGAGGTCCAGCAGCCTGCTTATGGACAACAGATCTATGATGTCGTGGCGCCTTTCTAATTAGAACATCAAGACGAGACGAGAATGGCCAAGGCCCTAGAACTTCCTGCGCCCGCCGGCAGCACGCCGAGCAAAGAAGGATCGCTCCGGTGGCTTCTGACGCTCGGGCTGCTGACCCTCCTGTCCGCTGCCATCGGGGGCGGCTTCGGCTTGGTCATGGTCTCGGGGATCGAGCGCCAGGTCGAAGAAAAGTATAAGGCCCAGCCGCAGAAGCCTGAAGTCGCCAGCCCTTACAAAGGCGACATCGCGGTCAAGAAGCTGGCGGCCGTCGTGACCAATCTGGCTGGCTCGGAGAGCGACTGGGTCAGGTTGGAGGCATCCATCGTTTACAGGTCAGGTGAGGAACAGCACCCGGACGTTTTGGCATCCGAGACGAGGCAGGACATCCTGTCCTATATGCGCACCGTGTCGCTGGCTCAGATCCAAGGGCCGAGCGGGCTCCTCCATTTGCGCGAGGATCTCAACGAGCGCGCAAGATTGCGCTCGAAGGGTATCATCCAGGAACTGGTGCTTGAAACCCTGGTCGTCCAATAAGATGAAGCCCTTGCAGCATTCGCAGGCCTTTTACGCGAATGCCTTTCCATATTCTTGAAAGACATACTGGCCGATGCCCACTCGTTTCATATTCACCGGTGCATTCCTCCTAGCGGCAACGAGCGCTCAGGCGCAGATCGCCGGCCTCGAATCGCTCATTCCCGCCGGCGATGGCGCGGTCAGCGGACGGATCATTCAACTCGTCGTTCTTCTGACCGTTCTGTCCCTGGCGCCTGGCCTGCTGATCATGGTGACCAGCTTCACCCGATTCGTCGTTGCCTTCTCGTTTCTGCGTTCGGGACTGGGGCTCCAGAGCACGCCTGCCAATCTCTTCCTGATCAGCCTGTCCCTGTTCATGACCTTCTTCGTCATGGGGCCGACCTTCGACCGGGCCTGGAACGATGGAGTTAGGCCGCTAACGGAGAACCGGATTTCCGAGGCGGAGGCGTTCACCAAAACGACGGAGCCCTTCCGCGAATTCATGATGACCCATGTGCGGCCCAAGGATCTCCAGATGTTCACCGATCTGGCCGCCGTCAACTATCCCCGGCCGAGCGAGGGCGAGAAGATCGACCTCCGCATTCTGATCCCGGCCTTCATGATCTCCGAGCTGCGCCGAGGGTTCGAAATCGGCTTCCTGATCGCCTTGCCTTTCCTCGTCATCGACATGATTGTCGCCACCCTGGTGATGTCCATGGGCATGATGATGATGCCTCCGACCGTTCTGGCCCTGCCGTTCAAGATCCTGTTCTTCGTCCTGATCGACGGCTGGAACATCCTCGTGAGCGGCTTGGTGCGCTCCTATTTCTGACCGACCGCATTCCTTGCAACCTACGAAAACTGACTTCCGACGGAGGCGCAGCAACCTTCGCACAAGGTTAACGACGCACAAGTGATCTCGACACCTCTTACCAGTACCGAGATTCTCTATGCCTGGTCGTCAGCAAGCCGAAAGATTGTGGACTAGTTTGATGCAGCTCGGCGCCCGTCGCCTGGCTGCCTTGGCCGCGATTGGCCTGGCCGTTTTCCTGTCCGTCGGCATCGGCACCTATTATCTCAGCCGACCGGCTCAGGAGATGCTCTACACCGGGCTCGACCGTGAGGATGTCGGCCGGATGGGAGCGGTCCTGAAGGATGCAGGCATTCCCTTCGATGTGAGCACCGACGGAACGGCCCTTCTCGTCAGCTACGGCAATACGGCCCAGGCGCGGATGCTGCTGGCCGAGAAGGGACTGCCGCACAGCACGAAATCAGGCTACGAACTCTTCAATGATCTCGGTTCGCTGGGTCTTACCTCCTTCATGCAGGAAGTCACCAAGGTCCGGGCCCTCGAAGGCGAGCTGGCCCGCACGATCCAGGGCATGAAGGGCATCAAGGCGGCGCGCGTCCACATCGTCCTGCCGGATCGCGGATCGTTCCGTCGTGAGCAGCAGCCGGCCTCAGCCTCCGTAGTGATTCGCACGGTCCCCTCCGATGACGCATCGTCCGCACAGGCCATCCGTCATCTCGTCGCGGCAGCCATTCCCGGCATGGCCGTCGACAAGGTGACCGTCATGAACACGGATGGGACGCTCCTGATGTCCGGCGACGATGCGGCCAATGCCTCGACGGGCAAGATGGCACATCTGGAGAAGACGGTCGGTCTCGAGATTCAGGATAATGTGCGCCGCACGCTCGCGCCTTATCTCGGGACCGGCAACTTCGAAGTCAGCGTGGCCGCTCGCCTGAGCACGGACAAGATCAGCACCAATGAGACGATCTTCAATCCTGAATCGAAGGTCGAGCGCTCGACTCGGACGATCAAGGAAACCGAGGTCTCGCAGAACAAGAGCGGTCAGAAGCCAACAACCGTCCAGCAGAACCTGCCGGACGAGAATGTCCGCAGCGAATCGGGCGACAGTGCGAGCGAGGACAACCAGCGGCGCGAAGAGCTGACGAACTACGAGATTTCGTCGAAGACGGTCCAGACGATCAGCGACGGCTACCAGATCAAGAACCTGTCCGTTGCCGTCCTCGTGAATCGGTCCCGCATCACGTCGCTTCTCGGCGAGAACGCGACGCCTGCCGAGATGGACGCCAAGGTTGCCGAGATCGAGCAGCTCGTGTCCTCGGCCGCGGGCTTCAGCAAGGATCGTGGCGATCAGATCAAGGTCGCGGCCGTCAGCTTCGTCGACGACGGCGGAATGCTTCAGCCAGTCCAGGGCCCGTCTCTGACCGAGATCCTCATGCGTCAGTTCGGGACGGTCGTGAACGCCCTGACGATTCTCGCCCTGTGCGCCATGATGATCTGGTTCGGATTGCGCCCGGCCGTCCGGATGCTCATGGCCCGCCACCAGGCCGAACTCGAGCTCCAGCGCGAGCAGGCGGCTGCGCTGGCCGCGGCGGAAGCTGAAGAGGCTCTCGAATCCAGTCGTGAGACCGCCTTGCAGGTGGCGTCCGAACTGGACGAACAGAACCTGATCGAAATGCCGAGGACGCCGCAGCGCAAGCTGGAGCAGATCATCGAATTGAGTGAGGAGCAGGCTGCTGCCGTTCTGAAGCAATGGCTCGGGCGGGAGGCTGCTTAATGGCCGCGACCCTAGCCAGTCTCCTGGCAGATTTCTCAAACCCAGCCGCTGGAACTCCCTCGGGAATCGGCCTTCTCCGCTCCGTCAAGGCGGCGCCTGAACCGAGCCCTGAGCCACCGCAGCCGCCGGTCATCGACCGTCACGCGGAGATCGCCATATCGGTCGAGACGCGAGTCAGGGCCGAGGAACGGGAGATCGCCCGCAAGGAACTCGAGGACGCCATAGCGGCCGAGAAGGCTCGCCATGTGGAGCACATGAACGAGCAGAGGACGATCTGGGCCGAAGAGCAGGCTCTGCAGCTATCGGCCCAGATTTCGACAGCAGTCGATCGCCTTGGTTCCGACCTCTCGGAGAATGTCGCCAACATTCTCAGGCCGTTCGTCGCGGAAGCTTTTCGCCAGCAGGCGCTCGCCGAGTTCAAGGAGGTCCTTGCAACATTGCTGTCCGGCAGCGACGCATGCCTTCTGAAGGTTTCAGGCCCTGAAGATCTTCTCGTGGCCTTGCAGGCCAGTCTCGGACCCGCAAGCGACCTGATTGAATTTACGCCTGGCGATCATGTCGAGGTGAGCGTCACGGCGCAAGATACGCATGCTCAAACGCAATTGAATGCCTGGTCGGCTCGACTGTTCCAGGCGCTGGAAAGCTGACGATCGATGGCGAGTTCAGATAAGCAGGAGATCGTCATCGTCCGTAGAAGTGACGATGGCGAAGATGTCGTCAAGGGCGGCGCATGGAAGATCGCGCACGCGGATTTCATGACGGCCATGATGGCGTTCTTTCTCGTGATGTGGCTCATCGGCATGACCGACGAGAAAACCCGAAGCGGCGTCGCCAATTATTTCAACCCGGTCCAGCTCGCGGAATCGACCCCGAACAAGAAGGGGCTCGACGACCCTCAGAATGTGCCGCCGGACAACGAGACCGACAATACGAAGGACGGCAAGGAGAAGGGCAGCGGCGAAGGCACAGGCGGAAAGTCCCATCAGCTGCGCAAGCCGCGATTCAAGGAGGGTGCCCTCTTCCAGGATCCTTATGCCGTGTTGGCCCGCATCGCCGATGAGGCCGACGTGACCCCTTATGATACGCTTGGCGCAGACGCGACGCCGGGCGACACGGAGGTGCCCGGCCTCAAGGCGGGCGAAGCCTTCAGGGATCCCTTCGATCCCCTGTACTGGCAGGTCTCCCCAGTCGACGAGCTGAAGACGGATACGCCGCCGAAGCCCGGAACGGCAGCGCCGGCTCCTTCGAAGGCCATCATGGATGTGGTCGCTGCTTTGAGCCAGAAAGGCCGGGCCGGGAGCCGGCCGGAGTCGAAGGATCCTGCGCCTGCATCGGCATCGAGCGGCGCCCCATCAGATGCGGCACGTCGGTCTCCCGACAGCGATCCGAACGCGGCGAGTGCGGCCGATCTGAAGGCCGCGGAGCTCAAGCAGGACATCATGAAAGCCGTTCAACCGACTAAGGATGCGTCGCCGCAGCCGCATATCGAAGTCCGCCGAACCGGTGCCGGAACGTTGATCAGCCTGACGGATGATTTCGACTTCACGATGTTCGCCGTAGGTTCGGCCGAGCCGCATGCGAAAGTCGTGCGAGCCATGGCCGAGATCGCAAAAATTCTGCAGTCGCGTGCGGGTAAGATCGTCATCCGCGGTCATACCGATGCCCGGCCTTTCAAATCGGCCAATTACGACAACTGGCGGCTGTCCCAAGCTCGGGCTCAGATGGCACTGTACATGCTCGTTCGCGGCGGGCTGAGTGAAAGCCGGATCGTGCGGGTCGAGGGACATGCGGATCGCGATCCGAAGATCCCGACTGATCCGAATGCGGATCAGAACCGCCGGGTCGAGATCCTTCTGCAGGAGTGATCACGATGAAAGGTCGTTCATTGCCTCTCATTGCGATGTCCGTGTTCCTCGGTGCCGGGGCGGCTATGGCCGAGAGCGGGCAACATTCGGAGGCCAAGACAGAGCAGAAGATCGAAGCCATCGCAGTCTCCGTCCCGGTGCAGCTCGTGAGAACGCTGCATCTGATGCAGGATCAGATCGCGGTCGGCTCGACGGAAGCTCACATCGCGCAACGCGGCCTGCTGGGAATTCTGGATGACAGGTTCATGAACCTGGAGCCAGAGACCTGGCAGACGAGCAAGAACGTGCAAGCGGCAGTGTCGCTCGTCCTCAGCGGTGGAAATCCCGGTATCCTGAGGAAGCTTCTCGAACTCGGCTCGTCCTTCATTGCAGAGAGCGACCGCCCGCTGGTCGAAGGTGCGCTTGCCTATGTCGAGGGCAGGGAAGAGGCCGCGCAAGGCCTGCTCGCATCCTTGGACCCCCGTTCCCTTCCTCCCATGCTGGGAGCGCAGTTGGCCTTGGCTCAGTCGGCCCTCGTCGTGCGCAAGAATGCGGCGAAATCCGATGAACTGCTGGATTTCGTCCGACTTCAGGCGCCCGGAACCCTCCTCGAAGAGGCAGCTCTGCGCCGGCAGGTCTTCGTCGCAAGCCAGATCGACAAGATGGAGAAGTTCCAGGCACTCGCCACCGACTATCTGCGACGCTACCGTCACTCGGTCTATGCCGGAAATTTCCGACAGCGCCTGGCTTCCGTGCTGACTCGGATCGATTTCGGCAAGGAGACGTCGTGCTTCGACGGCCTCGTGGCGATGATGTCCGAGCTTGAACCCGAGGCGAGGCGCGACCTCTATCTTCTGGCATCGCGTTCGTCGATCGAACAGGGTTTTACCGCATCAGCACAGTTGCTGGCCGACAAGGCGCGGGAACTGGCCGGATCGGACCAGGCGAGCGCGGCAAGGGCAAAGCTTTATCGGGCCGCCTCGCTGATCACGTCGCCGCAAGCCATCGATGGCGCCGTTGGTGATCTCCGCGGCATCGACAGGTCCATTCTCTCGGCGAGCGACGTGAACTTGCTGGATTCCGCGCTCGCGATGGCGGATCAGATCCGCAGGGTGCCCGAACCTCAACCCCGGCTGGCCCCCTCGGCAAAGCCGGAAGTGACGAAAGTAGCCACGGACGGGCCGACGGGTGCTTCCGCCCCTGTGCAAGGGTTGGAACAGCTTCAGGCTTTATCCAAGGCACGTGACGCCCTGAACCGCGTCGACAAGTTGATCAAGAACTAGGCATTAGCAAGCCGATGAGCCGATTAGACCTTCTGTCGCAGACAACGCCGAGGCTTGTGGACACTCCGTCGCGCAACGCGTCTCCAGGTTCGGACAACCAGGGAGGCAATGGAGGCGCTGCGACCTCCGATTTCGGTTCGCTTCTGGATGGGTTCTCCGGAATGCAGTCGAGAGAAGGGGTAGGACCATCCCAGCTTGAGATGACCCTGCTGGGCGCTGAAGCGGAAAAAGCGGTCGTGATGGCGGGAGAGACCGATTCCGATCCATTGCAGGATCTCCTGCCAGAGGTGCCGCCGCGCGAGGACTCTGACGACGGATCGATCCCTGAGGCCGGAAGCTCTACCTTCGCTATTCTTGAAAATCTCCTTCCCAGGATCCTTGCGCGAACCGCCAACGGAAACCATGCGGATTCAGGTTCAGGGCGCTCCGGAGCATCCTTCGCGTCGCCTTCGATGGCCATGATGCAACAGGACCTCGAAGATTTGAGCCCGGCAAGTGCAGGATTGGGATCGAAGCTCGCCGTGTCGGTTCAAAACCAGGAAGCCCATTTCAAGCCCATCATCGAGGGCTTGAGCAGCGCTCCGACGGAAGCGGGAGCACCCCTTCCATCTGAAGAAGCCGGGCAGATATCGGTGAACATGCTTCAGGAGAAGCTCAAGAGGGGTGGTGTGAAAGGCTTGCACCCGGGCACTGCCGATGACGCTTTGCAGGCATCAGCCGAGATGGCTGCCGGTGCAGAAGCCGCAGCGAACAAGGAAGAAGCTGGAACTGTCAGAAGCAACTCCCCGGATCGCATGGTTGATCGCGCTGAGGCTCAAAAGCAGGCGCCGATCAACGCGGCGAAAACCGAATCCGCCTCTCTCCCGTCCTCGACGCTTCAACATCTTGCACGATCCATCGTCGAGGATGCCAAGGGTATATCCGAGCCTCAGCATCCCTCCTTTCAGCATGACAGCTTGAACCGGGTCGCCACGGCAAGAGCTTCAGCCGGAGTTCTCAGGGTCTTGGACCTTCAGTTGAAGCCGGCGGAACTCGGCCTCGTGACGATCAGAATGCGCCTCTCCGGTGACAGCATCGAAATGGAAATTCAGGCTCAACACGAGGACACGGCCGAGCTTTTGCGTAACGACGCGGACAAGCTGTCCAGTCTGCTTCGAGTGTCCGGCTATCGTCCCGACGCGATCACCATCCAATCTGCCGATTCTGCCTCTCATGACCGCTCATCATTCAACCGTCCACAACAGGGAAGCATGGCTCAAGGCCAGTCCTTCGATCAGGGTCCCGCCGCGGGTCAGGGGCACTCGTCCCGTCATCAGGGAGACCGCTATGCCAGCAGCGGACGGGAGATCCATACGGATGGGAGCGACGGTTCGGCGTCTGGCCGCAGCGGCGCTGGCGGCATTTACCTTTAATGCCTGGATAACATTGCCGGCTGTCGCTCAGTCTCCGTCCGGCCTGTGCGAACGGGAGATGATGCGCGCTTCAGAGAAGTACGGCGTTCCGATCGGCATGCTCTATTCGGTCGGACTGACCGAAACAGGACGACGCGGCAGCTTGCAGCCCTATGCGATGAATGTCGAAGGAAAGGCCGTGTTCTCCAACAGCGCGGCGGAGGCGATGCAGCGCTTCGAGGAGGCGATCCGCGGTGGCGCGAGACTCATCGATCTCGGCTGCATGCAGATCAACCATCTCTATCATCGTGAAAACTTTCCGTCCCTGGCGAGCATGCTCGACCCACGCACGAACGTGGAGTATGCGGCCCGTTTTCTCAGGGAACTCAAGACGCGTCACGAGACCTGGACGATGGCCGTCGCGCGGTACCATGCAGGTCCGAACAACGATCCGGCCCAGAAGCGATATGTCTGCCGTGTGATCGCCAACATGGTTGCAACCGGCTTCGGCCAGTGGACGCCGGGAGCCAAGACCTTCTGCGCGGACGCGCCGGGCCTGAGCAGCGGGCAGACAGCATCCGACGGCTAGGGGTCGTTTGGCGAGGTCCACTGGGTCCGCAGATGCGCTATCGCGACAGCCTGATTTCCGAACCGGAGCCGTTCAGCGTTCCGGCAAGGGCCGCTTCCGCTCCCGACAATCGGCCGACCACTTGGCCACGGGAGAAGAGAATGACCTGGTTCTCGCGGAAACTCCATCCATTCACGCTGCGGACCGCTTCGTCCTTGCATCCCTGCGTCGAGGCTTTGTAGAGATCCAGAGAAGGAACGCTGGTGAGTTGCACCTTGCAGGAGGATGCGCCGACGCTGGCATTCCAGGACCCGGCATAGGAGGTGGCGCGCTGAGGCGCGGTGAAAACTCCCGGAGGGCTCGATTGCGGCTCGGTGTGGGCCGGGGGCGCCCCAGGCGCAGGCTGGCTTGGCGCAGCCGACAAGGGCTCAGGAGGAGCCGCAACGATCACGTCCGGCGACGGGAGGAGGGGGCCCATATCCGCTTCGAAGCGAGCCTCGCGCCGCCGTTCGGGCCGCGCGGCGGAGATCTCGACCGGTTCCACCGGAGGAACGGCAGGGTCGGCGATGACATAGCGGGGCGGTTCGGGAAGCTGTCGTCCCCAAGGCCCGGTGTATTGCGGGTATGCGCTGCGGACATATCCCTGTCCCCAAGGCCCCTGAGGATAGGATGCATCGGTCGCGCTACAGGCCGAGAGCGCAGCCGTTACCGCAAGCAGGCTCGCCGCATTGAAGCATTTGTGCAGCATCGGATTGCGCTCTCTGATACTCAATGGCGCATAGAGCTGGCGGGACAATATGGCGATTTGAACCGGGCCGGTAGCGGCCTCAGCCGGGCGGACGAGAGAATCCTTCCGAAGAAGGTGGGATTGAAATCCGCCTTGCGGAGAGCCGCTTCCAGGAGAACTTCGCTGATTCTGACGCCAATGTAATAATTGCCGAAGATGAGCTGGAAGAAGACCGTGACGGAATCGTGGTTGAATTCCATGTCGAGAACGATGCAGGACGCGTCCTCCCGGCTGGAGCTGACATGCGCGACATATCCGTACGACAAGGTCTTGCCCTTGAAATAGAGCTCAGCCGACGAGGTCAGCATCTCGTCCATGTTTCCATGCAGCTGATTGTCGGCATAGAAGCGGATGATCTCAGGGTCTGCGAGACAGAAATCGGCGATGACATCCTTGAGGTTGCAGGCCAGGACCTCCTCGAACGCTTGGATATCCCAATGCTCTCTCGACGGAGCAGCGGCTTCGACGGTGCGAAGGCTTCTCATTTGGACCTCGTGAGGATGTAGAACAGGATCTGGGCGACTGCTTTGTAGAAGTCGGGAGGAATCATCCGGTCGACTTCGACATGATCATACATGGACCTTGCGAGAGGCTTGTCTTCGATGACAGGCACGCCATTCTTTTCGGCGATCTCGCGAATTTTCAGAGCGATGAGGTCCTTGCCCTTGGCGACGACGATGGGAGCATTGGCTTCACTGCGCTCGTAGCGCATGGCGATGGCGAAGTGGGTCGGGTTGGCGATCACGAAGGTCGCCTTGGGCACGGCGGCGAGCATGCGCTTGCGGCTTCGATCCTGAGCCAGGGAACGCATTCGCGCCTTGACCATCGGATCGCCCTCCATCTGCTTGTACTCCTCCTTGACCTCCTGCTTGGTCATCTTCAGGTCGCTGCGCCACTTGAACCGGGCCCAGAGCAGGTCTGCCGCGACAAGGACGATCGTCGCGATGGCGATGGCGGAGACGAGCCGCATGGCCATGGTCAGCATCAACTCCGGAAGGAGGGAAGGATCGGTGAACATGGCATTCAGAACCTTGTATTGCTCCGACTTCAGAAGCAGCATGCTGATGAGCGTCATCGTTGCGAACTTGAACAACGACTTCGCAAACTCCACTAAACCCTGTCGGCCGAAGATCCGCTTCCAGCCGCTCACGGGTGAAATTCTGTTCCATTGCGGCCTGATCCGCTCCGTCACGAGGGACGGAACATTCTGCAGGATCGACGCCGCAAGGCTGCAAGCAGCCAGAATGATGATCGTCGGTATCAGGAACTGGCCGGTTTCAAGAGCGACGGCGTGGATCAGCGCGATGGCGTCCGTGCCGGAATCCAGCCTGAAGTCCTGCGGCCGGTTGACGAAGAGCGACAGCTTCTCCGTCAGGGTCTTGGTGGTGCCGCGCACGGCGAAAGCAAGGACGATCAGGATTCCCAGAATGGAAGCGAACAGGGGCGCTTCTCTCGAGAAAGGGATGTTTCCCTTCTCGATGGCGTCCCTGACCTTCTTGTCGGAAGGCGCTTCTGTTTTACTGTCTTGGTCTTCCGTATCAGACATGATCCGAGGTTCAGCTCGCTAGAGCATCGCGCCCGGAAGCGGCATGCGCTTCCAGGGTACGATCCGATGCTCAATCCCTAAAGCAGCGCATCGCCCGAGCGATCCTGAGGACCCGCACGACGCGCTAGAAGTAAGCTTCATCCTCGTTCTCTGAGTTGATGACGATCTCCCCTCGGCCGGCCATCTCCAGCGCGAGATCCGTGATGGTCCGTCTGGCCTCGGCGATGTCGCGATGAGCCGACGGCTCCTTGCTGTTGAGCTCGTGCTCGATCATGCGTCGAACACGCGAGGAGAGCGCCGACAGAACGACCTTGCGGAATTCGTCGTTCGTGCCCTTCAGGGCAAGGACCACGCGATCCGGCGGCACCTGATCGAAGAGGGTCGTGCGGTCCTTCGGCATCAGCTTCACGATATCGTCGAAGGTGAAGAGCAGCCCTCTGAGGATCTCGGCCGATTTCGGGCGAACGGACGAGAGATTGGTCAGAACATCCTCCATGTGATCCCGTTCCATCTTGTTGATGATGTCGGCGATTTTAGCGTGCGTGTCCGAGCCGGCGTTCTTCGAGAAGTTCGCCATGAAGTCGTCGTGCAGCGTCTTCTCGATGTTCTTCATCGTCTCGTCGACAATGGGCTTCATGCTCAGCATGCGACGCATGAGGTTGTTCCGCAGTGGCTGTGGCAACTGGGTCATCACCTTCGCGGCGCAGGATGGCTTGACCTTCGAGAGGATGAGGGCTGCCGTCTGCGGGTGCTCCTTCATGAGATAGGATGCGATCGCGCCCTCGCTGACGGTCGAAATGCGCTCCCAGATGCTCCGGTTCGCATTGCCGACAACCTCGCTCATGATGCTGGAGATTTGCTCCGGGCTCAGGATTCCGGTCAGCAGTTTCTCGATATGGGCCGCACCGCCGATCAGGTCGGCGCCGTCGGAGAAGTTCGATGCGAACTCGTCGACCAGTTGCTCGATCTGGGTCGGAGAAACGGGACCGAGGTGCGCAGCGGACTTCGTGACGAGACGAATTTCCTCTTCGCTGAAATGCTTGAGGATCCTGCTCGCGGCAGGTTTCCCCATAGCGAAAAGGAGCGTTGCGACGCGCTCGGGTCCTTTGAGGACCTTCGTGCCATTCGCCTTCATGGGAATGTGAGCGACCATGCGGTAAAGCCGATTTAGCCGTTAAGATCGTTGGTGGGAGGGCCGACGATTTCGGTCAGAGAAATGCCGAAACGGGAGTTGTCGTCTTCGACGACCACGACCTCTCCACGGGCGATGATGCGTCCGTTCACGACGACGTCGACCGGCTCGCCGACCCGATGGTCGAGCGGAACGATCGCGCCGCGCCCGAGCTTCATCAGGTTGGCGACGGGCATGGTCGCCGAACCGAGGACGACCTGGATCGTCACGGGAATGCGCAGGATCGAATCGAGGTTTTTTCCGCTTCCAAGCTTGTCGTCCTGCAGGGCTGCGCCTTCGAAGGCGTTTTCCTGCTGCCAGATAGCTTTGTCTTGTTTGGGCTCGAATGGATTCGTCATGGGAGCGGACCTTATGAGTTGATGGTGCCGGAGCGCGGCTGTGATTGTTGGCGAGCGTCTCGAATGAGATTCTCGAGGCGCTCGGAGATGGCCTGCGCCTCTTCGATACGCTGGCTGAGAAGGACGAGAGTCTCCTTGCCCTCCGATCCGAAATTCGTCACCGCGTTCTGGGCGGTCAGAAGGGCGGTTCCGGTCTTGTCGAAGATCTGCTGATACTCGGCATGATACCGATCAAGCTTCCGGAGCTTGCGATACATCACAGCGACCATGACGCTGGTCGTGACGAGCGCAAGAAAGAGAATGGCGTTAGCGAGGGATGACGTCATCGAGAAACTCTTTCTCCTGATCGATGAGTTCATCGACTTTGAGAACATAGGAACCTTCCGACTGCCCGATATGGCACCAGAAGAGGCCTTGCTGATTGCTTTCGAGCTTGACGCGGCTGCGCGGTGTCGCCTGCAGCTCGATGACATCGCCGATCTTGAGGTCCGCAATCTCGCCGAGTGAAAGGAAGCGTTCCTCGAGAACGGCCTTGAGCGTCACTTCGGTTTTCTTCACCTCGGTGGCGATCTGCTTCATCCAGCGCGGGTCGCGGCCCGACGATTCGCCGGTGACCACCTGCGAGAGGGCCTTGCGCATCGGGTTGAGGACCGATTGCGGAATGATGACGAACATTTCGCCGCCGCGATTGAGCGCCTGGAGAAGGAACTTCGCCGCGACGGCCTGATTGTTCCGCCGTCCGATGACCGCGAAATCCATGCGGGTCTCGATGCGTTCGAGCTTGAATTTCGTATCGACCACCAGTGAGAAAGAGGCCTGCAGGGCCTTTGCGACCTGCTCGAAGAGGGTTTGCGCCATCTTGAGCTCGATGTTCGAGAAGCCCCGGGCTTCCTCGACCGGCGGCTCCGAGCCGTCGGAACCGAAGAGAACCTCAACCATCGTGTAGATGAAGTCGCGGTCGAACCCGATCAGGATATGGCTGTCCCATTCCGGAGCATGGAAAATTCCCGCGACCGCGTTCGCCTCGTACATCTCCAGGATCTCGGTGATGCGTCCGCTTTCGAGCCCGCTGAGCGAATAATACATGGGCGAGGCCGCCATGTGACGCAGATGCTCGGCGCAGCTGGTCGTCATGCGGTCGAAAATCACGTGGAGCATCGGCAGGCGGTCGAGAGAAAGGCCCGCCGCGTCCAAAAGCATGTCGCGGATATCGGTGGCGCTATGGGATCCGCTCATCATCATGCGGCCTCTTTCAGGTCTTCGCTGCGGCCGCCCGTGGTCGTGGCAGCCTCAACCTCGTCGATGGTCGGGCGATAATCCACGGAGATGCCTTTGCGGCCGTGCTCCACGGCGATCTGCGGGAGGGCACCGTTCATGTAGGCGATGAGGGCCTGCTTGACGATGACATAGACACGGGTCTGCTTCTCCCGTGTGGCCTTCACTTTGTTCGCAAGCGGCGACAAGAAGGCATAGGAGATGAAGATGCCGCCGAAGGTTCCGACGAGCGCCGAGGCGATCAGGCCACCCAGGATGGCAGGGGACTGGTCGATGGCGCCGAGCGCCTTCACGATGCCGAGGACGGCCGCCACGATTCCGAGGGCAGGGAGGGCTTCGGACACGGTGTTGATCGAGTAATAAGGTTTCGTGCGGTCGCGCTTGAGGGTTGCGATCTCTTCCTCCATGAGGGCTTCGATCTCATGAGGCCGGGCATTGCCGATGATGATGAGGCGCGCATAGTCGCAGATGAAAAGGGTGAGGTCCTTGTCCTTCAGCACACTTGGAAAGGCCTTGAAGATCTCGGATTCTTCCGGCTGGTCGATATGCCCTTCCACCTCGTTGCGAGGCTTGTTCTTGAGTTCCCGCATGAGAGCGTAGAGCAGGCCCAGGATCGAAAGATAATGGTCTCTCTTCGGAACGGTCCCGGAGATCGCCTCACGAGCGGCCCGGCCGGTGTCCTTCACCAGAGGCATAGGGTTCGCGATGATGAACGTGCCGATCGCGATGCCGCAGATGATTACGTATTCCCAAGGCTGCCATATAACAGCCAAGTGACCGCCCATGGCGACATAGCCGCTCACGAGCGAGCCAATGGCGACTGCCAATCCGATCAAAACGCCCAACGTCGTGGTCCCTTTTGTGAAAGTCCAACCTGCTGAGGGTGTCTTAATCCCGGAGGCTTGCGCGAAGCTGGAAACGGAGGGGCAAGCCTCGTGCAAGGCTGTTCGGCTACCTCTCGGGCCAGGTTCATGCGGCTGATGCAAGCCGCGCCATCAGGGCTGGTGTCAGTGTCCGCCCTCATGAGAGAAAAGGCCGGAGCTCCTCGATGCAATCCTCGCTCTATGTCGCATTGTCCGCCCAAGTGGCCATGGAAAAGCGCCTCAACACGATTGCGAACAACGTTGCGAACATGAACACGGGCGGCTTCCGGGCCGACGAGGTGAAGTTCGAGGAAATCCTCTCGCTCGCGGCCAAGGAGAACGTGTCCTTCGCGTCCTCCGGACATAACTACGTGTCCCGGCGGAGCGGTCCCGTCGTAAAGACGGACAATCCGCTCGATGTCGCCATTCAGGGCGAGGCCTGGTTCGCATTCGATGGTCCCAAGGGACCCGTCTATACCCGAGATGGCCGCTTCAAGATGAATGAGAACGGCGATCTTCTCACCGTCGAGGGCCATCGGGTTCTCGACGCCGGCGGCGCTCCTATCGCCCTCGATCCGATGGGGGGCGCTCCGACGATCGGTCATGACGGAACGATCACGCAGGGAACCAATCAGGTCGGAGCGATCGGTCTTTTCAACCTGCGCAACGACAGCCGGCTCAGTCGCTATGGAAATTCCGGCGTGATGTCCAGCATACCGGGCGAAGCCGTCCAGGACTTCAACTCCAATGGCGTTAAGCAGGGTTACAGCGAAGGATCGAACGTCAATCCCGTCCTGGAGATGACGAAGATGATCGCGGTGCAACGGAATTTCGATAGCGCTGCGACGACCATCCAGGAGAGCGAATCGACCTTCATGGATGCCATCCGGTCCCTCGGTCCCAGCACCTGACGGCAGCAATGAACGCGCTCCAAAGGCTTGAAGAATTCGTTCTGGCAGAAGCTGTCGGACGAAAGATCCAGATCAGCGGGACGATCCGCGAGGTCAATCCCGGCTATTATCGCGTTGCGGGCCTGTCGCAGTTCGTGAAGCTCGGGGATCGCGTGGGCTTCGTCTCCGATGGAAAGACGCAGACCGGGGAGGTCGTGCGCATCGACGGCGGCGGCGTCACCGTAAAACCGTTCATCGGACGGATCGAAGCCGGGATCGGGACTCCCGTCTTCATCGTGAGCGGCACGGGCCTGAGGCCGGATCATGCCTGGCGAGGGCGCGTCATCAATGCCCTCGGCGAGCCGCTTGACGATCTCGGGCCTCTCATTCCGGGCCACGACCCGGTCCGGAACGATGCCGAGCCGCCGTCTGCCATGACACGGGCGAGGGTTACCACGCCCCTGCGAACGGGAGTCAAGGCCATCGATCTGTTCACGCCGCTATGCCAAGGACAACGCATCGGCATCTTCGCGGGCTCGGGCGTCGGAAAATCCACTCTCCTGACCATGCTGGCCAAATGCGAAGGCTTCGACACGATCGTTGTTGCCCTGGTGGGAGAACGCGGCCGCGAGGTGAGGGAGTTCCTCGAAGGTCCCATCCAGGCGAATCTGCATAAGTCGGTCATGGTCGTGTCGACCGGTGACGAGAGCCCGATGATGCGGCGTCAGGCACCACGCACGGCGGTTTCCATCGCGGAGTACTTCCGCGATTGCGGCGACTCGGTCCTGCTCATCGTGGATTCCGTGACGCGTTATGCTCATGCCGGCCGCGACGTGGCCCTCGCGGCCGGTGAGCCTGCCGTGGCACGCGGCTACACGCCCAGCGTCTTCAGCGACCTGCCTCGTCTGTTGGAAAGAGCGGGACCCGGAGTGGAAGGTAAGGGTTCCATCACGGGCATCTTCTCCGTTCTCATCGACGGCGACGACCATAACGATCCCGTCGCCGACAACATTCGCGGAACGCTCGACGGCCACATCGTCCTGGATCGGTCGATCGCGGATCAGGGACGCTATCCTGCCATCAACGTCCTGGGGTCGATCTCCCGCCTGGCCGATCACGTATGGTCGCCGGACCAGAAGGAACTGGTGCGCCGCCTCCGCGGAATGATCGCACGCTTCGAAGATACGCGCGATCTCAGACTGATGGGTGGATATCACCCGGGCAACGACCAGGAGCTGGACCAGGCGGTCGTTCTCGTCCCGAAGATCTACGAGGCGCTTCGACAGGATCCGTCCATGCCGGCGAGCCGCGATGCCTTCATGGATCTGGCCCAGGCCCTCAAGCAATAGAGCTGTTCACGTCTCGCATCATCATCACTGGAATGGAACACAGCTTCGCACAAGCGTCATGGTGTTAGGTCCAGTTTGAAACCGTAGGAGCTTCAGATGAGTCTTTATGGCGTTCTTCGTAGTGGCGTTTCCGGCATGAACGCCCAGTCGAACAAGTTGGGTACCGTCGCTGAGAACATCCAGAACTCGAGCACCACTGGATACAAGCGCGCCTCGACCGAATTCTCGTCTCTGATCCTGCCGTCGAGCGAGGGAAACTACAACTCCGGGTCCGTCACGAGTCGCGTTCGCTACACGATCGCCGACCAGGGGCCGATCGCCTACACGACATCTGCGTCGGATCTCGCAATCTCCGGCAACGGCTTCTTCGTGGTGACAGATCCGGGCGGATCTCCCTACCTGACCCGCGCCGGCAACTTCGTCAAGGACGGCCGGACAGGTAATCTCGTGAACGCCTACGGCTTCACACTCATGGGATACAAGCTGGGCGCAGGGGCGGTTAACCCCTCCCTGAACAGCCTTGACGGTGTCGAGCCGGTCAACATGTCGTCATTCGCCATGCAGGCCAGCGGATCCACGAAGGGAACCTTCAAAGGCAATCTGCCGGACGGTGCTGCGGTTGTCGCGCTGCCCGCCGTCAGCAAGCAGTCCTCCCTGCAGGTTTATGACAAGGTAGGCAATCCGATCAAAATCGACATCGAACTGTCGAAGATCAGCGATACGCAATGGAACATCAGTGTTGCGAACGGCTCCAGTGCCGACCCGCTGACTGGAACGACGTCGATGACTCTGACCTTTGACGCCGATGGACAATTGACCGGTCCGTCAGTGCTTAACTTCGGCATTCCCGGGGGGGAGCCCTTCGCCCTCGATATGGCGGGCATGACCCAGCTGGCAGGCGAGTATAATGTCACCGGTCAGGCGAACGGCAATGCGCCGTCTGCTGTCAAGGACGTTGAATTCGCATCCGACGGAACCGTCTACGCGGTTTATGAGGATGGCACTCGCGTCGGCGCCTATCGGATCCCGCTCGCCAATGTTGCGAGCCCGGACAACCTAAGTCCCCGGGCCGGCAACGTCTACGAGACGACGGCTCAATCCGGCGGTTACCAGGTCGGCTTCCCTGAGATGTCGGGCTTCGGATCCATCGCATCTGGCGCCTTGGAGGGATCGAACGTCGATATCGGCACCGAGCTGACGGCGATGATCGAGGCTCAGACCAGTTATACGGCGAACTCGAAAGTCTTCCAGACCGGGTCCGAGCTGCTCGATGTTCTGATGAACCTGAAGCGGTAACGCCTGTCCTTCTGCTCAAGGGTTCATGATCCATGTCTCTGTCCGTAGCCTATAACACGGCGCGTTCCTCGTTGCAGGCATCGCAATCGCAGATGGCGGTTGTCTCGCGCAACACATCGGGGGCCACCGACCCGAGCTATTCGCGCAAGATCGGTGTCCTCACCACCACGGGCGGGTACGCTCGCGTCACTGTCCTTAGGGCCAGCGATCAGGCGCTTCTGACGAAAATGCTGGAAACGACCTCTTCGTCCGCAACGCAGAAGGCGCTGCTCGATGGGTTGCAGAAGCTCAGTCAAACGATAGGTGACACGGAGCTGGATCAATCTGCCGCTGCCCGCGTCGGTGCGCTGAACAGCGCCTTGCAGCAATATGCCAATGCGCCGGACAATCCGACACTGGCGCGGGCCTTCGTCAAGGCTGCTTCGGACCTGGCTGACACCCTGAACCGGGCCACCGCAGCGGTCCAGTCCGTCCGCCTCGAGGCTGACAAGGGGATGGCCGGGTCGGTTGATCGCATCAACGACCTTCTTCTGAAGTTCGAGAAGGCAAACCAGCAGGTCATGAGCGGCTCCGCCCTCGGAGCCGATGTCAGTGATGCCATGGACACGCGCGACAGCCTCATCGCGCAGTTGTCCGAGGAGATCGGGATCACGGTCGTGCCGCGCGCCGGCAATGACATTGCGCTGTACACGGACAGCGGCGTGCCGCTGTTCGAGCGGACGGCGCGGCCCGTGACCTTCAGCCCCACCACGGCCTTTGGACCTGCCACCACGGGAGGAGACGTCTTCATCGACGGCATCCGCGTGACGGGGCCCGGGGCTCTCATGCCCTTGAGTTCCGGTAATCTCGTCGGGCTGGCACAGGTGCGGGACGGCGTTGCCGTCACCTACCAGAAGCAGCTCGACGAGCTCGCCCGAGGTTTGATCCAGGCATTCGCGGAAAGCGATCAGATCGGCGTGCCGAAGGGTGCCGACATGCCAGGTGTCTTCACCTTCGCGGGAGCCGCGGGCATTCCCACCATGCCGGCCTCCGCCGGGCTGGCCGGGCTGATCCGCGTCAACGACGCCATCGACCCGACGAAGGGCGGCACGTTCGATGTCATCCGCGACGGTGGGATCAACGGCGCCGATTACAACTACAATCCGGTCGGCAACGCCAACGCCGCCTTCTCCGGGCGGCTCTCCGCCCTGACAGACGGCATGGTTGCGGAGCGCCCGTTCGACACCGCCTTCGGTTTCGGTCCGACCGCGTCCCTGCAGGGCTTCGCGTCATTGTCCGGCGGCTGGCTGGAAGCCACACGCCAGAGCGCCAGCCAGAGCGTCGACTACCAGACGACGCTTCTCACGCACGCGTCGGAAGCCCTGTCGAATGCAACCGACGTCAACACGGACGACGAGACGGCCTTGATGCTGCAATTGGAGAAGTCCTATTCGGCTTCGGCAAAGCTGCTGTCCGTCATCGACCAGATGCTCAAGACCCTTCTCAGCGTGGTAGGCTAAGTCATGAGAACGACCTTCGTCTCAACATTGTCGCTTTGGAATTCATCCAGGTCGACTCTCGACAAGCTCCAGAGCGGGCTCACGAAAGCCAACACGGAGCTGACGACCGGGCGGTACGCGGATATCGGCCTTGCCCTTGGGCATAAGGTCGGGGAATCGCTCTCCCTGCGCCAGCAGCGAGCGGAAATCGACACTCTGACCGAAAGCAACAGCTTGGTCATTCAGCGTCTCAAGACAACAACGGCCTCCCTTGACAGCATCCGCGAGAACGCGACCAAGTTCAGGGATGCATTAGTGGGCTTGCCAATGAACCCTCCAGTCGAGAACATCAAGAGCCAGGCGGGAGCCTATCTGAGTGGCTTGGGTGGGGACCTCAACACAGCGATCGACGGGCGGTTCGTTTTCGGCGGCATCAACACGACGACGGCACCTGCCAACGGCTATGCGAATGGCACCCCGGCTTCGCTCAAGAACCTGGTCGCGAACGCCTTCTCGGCGCCAACGGGATCCGGCGGATTCGGCTTCCCGCAGAGCGACCCGCTCGTCTCCGGGATCTCCCCGACCGACATGGAGGCTTTTCTGGACGGCCCCTTCAGGCAAATCTTCGAAGGACCGGGTTGGATCGCATTCTCGAATGCATCCGACCAGAACATCCAGAGCCTGATCTCGCCCACGGAAAAGGTTGAGACATCGACGAACGCGAATACAGCCCCCATTCGGCAGATCGCGATGGCTTACACGATGATCTTCGATCTCGGCATCGAGACGCTCGGCGCTGCAACGCGGGACGTCGTGATCAGGAAGGCATCCCAGATCCTTTCGACGGCGATCAGCGGCATCATCGACGTGCAGGCGAGCGTCGGAACGGCGCAGGCGAAGGCCGAGAGTGCCAATGAGAGAATGGATCTGCAGAAGTCGATCTTCGAGGAGCGCATCGGCAAACTCGAGGCTGTCGATCCTGCGGAGGCGAAAGTCCGTGTCGATCAGCTCGCGACCCAGATCCAAACGTCCTATTCCCTCACGGCTCAGCTCAAGCAGCTGAGCCTGATCAATTATCTCTAGTCTCGGATTTCCTCGATGTATCGATTTTCGTATGCAGAAGTCGTCGAAGACGCTCCCAGGGAATGTCGACAGCGCGAGTATGAAGTCTTCGGACAGGCCATCGAGCTCCTCAAGGCTGCAGATGGCCGGCCGTCCAGATCGCCCGAGATGAGCAAAGCCGTGGAGTTCGTCCAGCAGCTATGGACGTCCCTCGTCAAGGATTTGGCGAATCCCGAGAACGAGCTGCCCGATAAGCTAAAGGCGCAACTCATCTCGATAGGCTTTTGGGTGATGCGGGAGACCGGCCGCGTCGCCTTTGGTGAACATAACAATCTGACCGCGCTGATCGATATCAACGCCATGATCCAGGAGGGGCTGAAATGAAAGCCAAAATGCGGTTCTCCCTCAAAGCCGGTGAGCGCATCTTCATCAATGGCGCCGTCCTGACGGTCAGCCAGAAGGTGACGCTGAGCCTTTTGAACGAGGCGCGCTTTCTCCTGGAGAGCCACGTCCTCCAGGTCGCGGAGGCGACGACCCCGATGCGCCAGCTCTATTTCGTCGTGCAGTCTCTCCTCATCAATCCCCAGGAGGCGGGCAAGGTCATGGGAGCCTTCCGCAAGCTGCACGAGGCGCTCATCCAGGTCGCCACGGATGATGGGGTGAAGGACACCCTGGGCAAGGTCGGCGGTCTGGTGGAAGCCGATCGGACGTTCGAGGCCCTCAAGCTCATCCGCACCCTCTTCGAGCCGATCGAGGCTCGCCCATCCGCATCGGCGGAAGCCGCCGTTCAAGCGGCGTAATTCTGGAGCCTCATCATGAACGTCTCCTCCGTTTCCAGCCCCGTCGCCGCTCAGCGGACTACGACGACGAGCGACACATCTTCGACGGCGAGCTACGACAACTTCCTGAAGCTTCTGATGGCGCAGATGAAGAACCAGGATCCGACAGAGCCCATGAAGTCGACCGACTACATGGCTCAGCTCGCGACCTTCTCGCAGGTCGAGCAGACCGTGAAGAGCAATTCCAAGCTGGACGCCCTCCTGGCCTCGTCGGCCCTCTCGCAGGCGGACAGCGTCATCGGCCGCACGATCTCGACGGCCGACGGCAAGATCTCCGGTCAGGTCACGTCCGTCACGATCGTCAGCGAAGGCGCCGTCGCCAAACTGACCAACGGGGATCAGGTTCTTCTGGGCCCAGGCGTCATTGTGAGCTGACGATGAACGAAGTCGATGCCCTCGAACTCGTACGGGCAGCCATCTGGACCGTCATCATCGCCGCGGGGCCTGCCGTCGCGGCCGCGATGATCATCGGCATCGTCATCGCCCTGGTTCAGGCCCTGACGCAGATCCAGGAGGTCACTCTCACGTTCATCCCGAAGATCATCGCCATCCTGGTGGTGGCGCTCGTGACCGGCTCCTTCGTCGGCTCGCAGATCTTCGCCTTCACCGAACTGGTCTACGGCAAGATCGTGACAGGGTTCTAGCGCATCGGACGGAAAAGTGGACCCGGTATTCGCTGACGCGGCCCTGCGGGTCCGCTCCATCCGATGCGCCAGCCAAGGGAAAAAGCATCGGATAGATCCCAAAAGTGCAAATCCACTTTTGGGTCCGATGCTGTAGCCTTCGGCATATTGCGCGGCGCCGGTCCGGCGACCCTCGCGCAAGCTTCATGGTTCATGTGTCAGTCTCATCGTTCATCCGTTGAGCTGGCAGGCACATGGAAGCAACCGAAGTTACAGCCCAGGGACGCGGCAGGGATCTGGCATTCGCCGGCGCCGTGGTCGGCATCCTTGCCATTCTCTTTCTCCCCATTCCGCCGATGGCGATCGACATGGGGCTGGCCTTCTCGGTCGCGCTGTCCGTCCTGATCCTGATGGTGGCGCTCTGGATCCAGAAGCCTCTCGAATTCTCGGCCTTTCCCACCGTCCTCCTCATCGCAACTCTGTTGCGGCTTGCCCTGAGCATCGCGTCGACCCGCCTCATCCTGTCCGACGGTCATAAGGGCGTCGATGCCGCAGGCCATGTGATCAGCGGCTTTTCCCAATTCGTGATGAGCGGCGATTTCGTCATCGGCATCGTCGTCTTCATCATCCTGATCACCGTCAACTTCCTGGTTATCACCAAGGGTGCGACCCGTATCGCCGAGGTCGGCGCCCGATTCACGCTCGACGCCATTCCCGGCAAGCAGATGGCCATCGACGCGGACCTGTCCGCAGGCCTGATCGACGAGAAGGAAGCCCAGAAGAGGCGCCGCGAGCTCGAAGAGGAAAGCGCCTTCTTCGGATCCATGGACGGTGCCTCGAAATTCGTGCGCGGCGAGGCCGTCGCGAGCCTCATCACCATTGCCGTCAACATCTTCGGCGGCATCGTCATCGGCGTCACCCGCCACAACATGCCCCTGTCAAAGGCAGCCGACGTCTTCGTCCAGCTCTCGGTCGGCGACGGACTGGTCAGCCAGATCCCGGCTCTCGTCGTCTCTCTGGCGGCAGGTCTTCTGGTCTCGAAGGGCGGAACGCGGGGACAGGCCCAACAGGCGGTGCTCGGTCAGCTCGGCGCCTATCCGCGGGCTCTCATGGTGGCCGCCGCCCTGATGTTCGTCTTCGCGATCGTGCCTGGCCTGCCGATGATTCCGTTCCTCGTGCTCGGCGGCTGCATGAGCTTCATCGCCTATTCGATCCCGAAGCAGAGAGCCGAACAGGAGGCGAAGGTCCAGGCCAAGCTGGCGCAGGAGCAGCAGAAGAATCTCCTGGAGTCGCGGGAATCGGTCAAGGAAACCCTGAAGCTCGCCGAGATCGAGCTGTGCCTCGGCAAGCACCTGGCATCCTACCTTGCGACCTCACATGGGGATCTGGCGCATCGCGTCGGCAAGATGCGCAAGAAGTTCGCCCAGGATTACGGTTTCGTTCTGCCGGACGTGAAGCTCTCCGACAGCCTGATGATTCCACCCAAGAGTTACCAGATCAAAATCCACGGAACCGTCGTGGCGACCCAGGAAGTCCGTCCCGGCGATCTTCTCGTCGTGCTCGGCGACGGGCCGGTTCCCGATGTTCCCGGAGACGAGGTGCGCGAGCCGGCCTTCGGCATGAAGGCCCTGTGGGTGTCGGACGTCTACATGAGCGAGATCAAGCGGCAGGGCTTCCAGGCGGTCGATGGAGCATCGGTCCTCCTCACGCATCTGAGCGAGGTGATCCGCAACAACCTGCCTCAGCTTTTGTCCTACAAGGACGTGCGCAATCTGCTGGACGGTCTCGATTCCGAATACAAGCGCCTGCTCGATGATATCTGCCCCTCGCAGATTTCCTATTCCGGTCTTCAATCCGTCCTGAAGCTCCTGCTGGCCGAGAGAGTATCCATCCGCAACCTGAGCCTGATCCTGGAGGCCATCGCCGAGATTGCCCCCCATGCGCGCCGCGCCGAGCAGCTGGTGGAGCATGTGCGGGTTCGCATTGCCCAGCAGATCTGCGGCGACCTCGCAGAAGGCGGAGCCCTCAACGTGCTGAGGCTCGGAAACAAATGGGACATCGCGTTCCACCAGAGCCTGAAGCGGGATCAGAAAGGCGATGTCGTCGAGTTCGACATCGATCCCCGTCTCGTGGAGCAGTTCGGCGCCGAGGCGTCGGACGCCATCAAGACGCGCATGGGGCAGGTCCAGACCTTTGCCGTCGTCACGGCGCCGGATGCGCGCCCCTATGTGCGCATGATCATCGAGCGCATGTTCTCGTCCCTGCCTGTCCTGTCGCATCTGGAAATCGCCCGCGGCGTCGAGGTCAACTCGCTCGGGACGATCTCGTGAACCAGGTCACGCCCGAGATCCTGCTGGGGATCTTCCTGATCTTCTGTCGGATCGGCGGATGCCTGATGATTGCACCGGGATTCTCGAGCAATCGCATCCCTATGCACGTGCGGCTCTTCATCGGCCTTGCCACAAGCCTGGCGCTGGCGCCGGTCCTGCTCGAGAAGGTTCAGGCGGGCGTGACGTCGCAGGCTCCCGCGGCCGTCCTGGTCTATATCGTCAAGGAATC
Organism: Microvirga sp. 2MCAF35; assembly: GCF_052115545.1. Lineage (NCBI taxonomy): Bacteria > Pseudomonadati > Pseudomonadota > Alphaproteobacteria > Hyphomicrobiales > Methylobacteriaceae > Microvirga > Microvirga sp. 2MCAF35. The sequence continues at coordinate 5,205 of NZ_JBFRGW010000031.1, read as the reverse complement.
GCTGACGGGCCTCCTGATCGGCCTTCTCGGCCGCGTCTATTTTCTCGCCCTGCAGACCATGTTGAACGCCGTGGCGATGGCCCTGAGTCTCGGCGGCATGCCGGGAACGCCCATCGACGAAACGGAGGCTCTCCCACCGATCACGACCTTCATCATGATGGTGGCGACGGCCGTTCTCTTCCTGTCCGACCTGCATTGGGAGTTCTTTCGAGGGCTCGTCGCCTCCTACACGCGGCTGCCTGTGGGAGAAGGGTTGGGCATGAGCCTCTCGCTGACCCAGCTGGTCGATCAGATCGGCATCGCCTTCGTGCTGGCGCTCAGGATCAGCAGCCCCTTCATCCTGTATTCCGTCATCGTCAATCTGGCGGTTGGGCTCACCAACAAGCTCACGCCTCAGATCCCGGTCTACTTCCTCGCGACGCCCTTCATCATGCTCGGCGGCTTGCTGATCGTCTACTTTGCAGCAAGCGACTACGTGCTCCTGTTCATGGAGTCGTTTTCGACCTGGCTCCGAAACGGATAGAGCGGATGAAGCATCGGATTCGCAAGATCGATCGCATCCTGAAAGTGCAGCAGCATCTCCAGAAGGAGGCCGAGCTGAGGCTCGTCAACCTTGAGCGGAAGGCATCCGAGCTCAAGATCGCCCAGGAGACGCTGATCCAGACGATGAACGATCACGAGACGCTTCACGGCCTCTTCGTCGATGTCGCAGCCAAGCGCCTACAGGCGCTCGCGGCCCAGGCCAGCGTCGTGGAAAAAGCCAAGGTGACGCAGAAAGTCGTCACTATCGACAAGGCCATGCAGGCGAAGCGGACGGAAAAGATGCTGTCGGGCCTCAAGGAGCAGGACCGCCGAGAGAGCGAGAAGAAGGATCTCGCTTCCATCATCGAGCTGCTTGCGAGAGGCGAGGGCGCAAGCTTCCCGTAAGCTAGCCGGGTTAGACGTCTTCTCAAGTCTTAAATGTGAGAGATGCGAGATGGCGATCAGCCCGCCCTCAGATATTATCAACGACGTTGCAAGGGCTGCGGACCCCGCACGCTATCAGGCCGCGTCTCAGAAGCTCCTCGATGGCGCGTCCGCCCTGGACGGGGCCAGCTTCGACGATGCCATGAAGTCCATGGCAGGCCAGCCCCTGATGGCATCCGGCGCCGACATCTACACGCTGCGGAATTCGCTTCGCAACGATGCGGAGTCGGCGAGCGCCACCAGGGCGCAGAAGGCTCATCAGGAATTCGAAGCTTATATTCTCCAGACCTTCGTCGAATCCATGCTGCCGAAGGATGCGGAGAACACCTACGGCAAGGGCAATGCAGGCTCCATCTGGAAATCCATGATGGCGGAGCAGGTCGGAGCGCAGATCTCGAAAGCGGGCGGCATCGGCATTGCAAAGCGGCTTCTCGATGCGCAGGACGCCGGACATTCCTCCGACATCAGGGTTCCTCCGACGCCTGCCCCGTTTTCCGGCAAGATCTGATCTCAGAAGACATGACGAGGATGGCGGCCGGCCATCACCCCTAGACAGGAAGCAACATGATGCTCATGAAGTCTCTCGATCGCCTTGAAGAAACCCTTGATCTGGAAACGGCCGCCCTGATGGCACGGGACCTGTCCAATCTCGAGGAGTTCAACCGGCGCAAGAGCCAATGCCTTCTCGAGATCAGCCGGATGGTCCGGACGACCGATGTCCACGCCCTCGATCAGAAGGCGACGAAGCGGCTGCAAGATCTCCAGGCCAAGATCGAAACCAACCAGGACATGCTGCAGCGGCACATGCAGGCCGTGCAGGAGGTTGCGAGCATCATCTCGAATGCGATTCAGAAGGCCGATTCCGACAGCACGTACTCGGCTTACATGAACAAGGCAGGCTTCGGCGCATGATCAAGAACGTCATGGCAGGATTCTGGGTCTGCGCGGTCACGCTGGCTTCCTGCTATGCGGCCGTGACCTGGGCCGTCGGGAAGGCTCCCACGGAGGAGAAGGGGAATTACGAGGGGCTGCAGTACAAGAAGCTGCCCGCGATGAATATCCCGATCGTCGCCGAGGGGGCCGTGAAGGGCTACGTGGTCGCGAACCTGGTCTTCACGGCCGACGCCAAGACCCTGCGCGAGATCTCCGTTCCGCCCGAGGCCTTCATCCAGGACGAGGTCTTCCGCTACGTCTATGCCGACGAGACGCTCGATTTCAAAAGGCTCTCCCGATACAACGTCAACGGCATGATCGCCAGCGTCCGGGAGAAGATCAACAAGCGGCTGGGAGCCGAAATCGTCAAGGAGATTCTGGTCGAGAATTTCAACTTCGTCGACAAGTCCGACATCCGTTCATAGCGCCCACGCCTTTTCGATGTGGCCGGGCGATGAGGCCTGGAAAGATTTTCATGAACTATTGCCTGATCATTGATGACTCCCGCGTGATCCGTAAGGTTTCCCGCGACATCGTCGAAAGCCTCGACTTCCGTGTCTCGGAGGCGGAGAACGGCGAAGCAGGACTTGCAGCCTGCCGAGCCGAGATGCCGGACGTGATTCTCCTCGACTGGAACATGCCCGTCATGGACGGCTACAGCTTCCTGAAAGTCCTGCGCGCCACGCCGGAAGGTCGGGCGCCGAAGGTCGTCTTCTGCACAACTGAGAACGGCCTGGACCATATCACGCGCGCTCTGGAAGCAGGCGCGGACGAGTATGTGATGAAACCCTTCGACAGGGACATTCTCGCGGCGAAATTTCAAGAGCTGGGCGTTCTTCCGGCATCGCATTCGGCTTGAAGCTCATGGCTCTCTCTCCCGTACCCCAGACGATTCCGTCTCCCGGCCGTCTCACCCGCGTGATGATCGTGGATGACAGCGCGGTCATTCGCGGCATGATCGGCCGGTGGCTTGCCGAAGCAGGCAGCTTCGAGATCGTCGCAACCGCGTCGAACGGCCGGATGGCCGTCGATGCGGCGGCCCGCGCGAAGCCCGAGATCGTCCTGCTCGATCTCGAGATGCCCGAGGTCGACGGCCTCGCGGCTCTGCCGCTGATCCTGAAGGCGCATCCAACGAGCAAGGTGATCGTGATCTCGACCCTCACACAGAGGAACGCGGAGATCTCCCTTAAATGCCTCTCGCTCGGCGCCGTCGATTATCTGGCGAAGCCGGAAAGCGCCCGCGCACCGGGCGCTGCGAACGAGTTCCGCCGCGAGCTCGTCGAGAAGATGCGAGCCTTGAGCGAAACGAAGGCCCGGCCACCGCGGCTCGCCGCGACACCCGCAGCGAAGGTCGTCTCGCCGATGCCGCTGCCGTCTTTAAGGTCCAGTACAACTAAGCCGCAATGCCTGCTCATCGGCTCGTCCACCGGCGGTCCGCGCGCCGTCGAGCGCGTTCTCATGGACATGAAGCCGGCTCTGTCGCGGATCCCGGTGCTGATCGTCCAGCACATGCCGGCGATGTTCACGGCCGTCTTCGCGGACCATCTGAAGGCCCTGTTGGCCGTTCCCGCCCGGGAGGCGCAGGACGGCGATGCGGTCGCTCCCGGAACGATCCTCGTTGCTCCCGGCGGGCGGCACATGGGCGTCGTCGCGTCCGCAGGCAAGGTGGCGATTCGCTTGAATGACGGACCGCCCGAGAATTTCTGCCGACCGGCGGTCGACGTGCTGTTCCGCGAGGCCGCCGCCATCTACGGCGCGTCGGCCGTGGCCGTCGTCCTGACGGGCATGGGCTCGGACGGGACGCACGGCGCGCGCCACCTCGCGAAGGCGGGCGCGACCGTGATCGCCCAGGACGAAGCGACGAGCATCGTCTGGGGCATGCCGGGCAGCATCGTGAAGGCGGGCCTCGCCCACGAGGTCCTTCCGCTGGAATCCATCGGCCGATCGTTGAAAGGCCTCATCACCGGAGCTTCGACATGACCGAAGCCGAATTCGAAGCCCTGCGCGTGTTCCTCAAGGCCCGATCGGGCCTGGCGCTCTCGCCGGACAAGCGCTATCTCGTCGAGAGCCGCCTCTCCTCCGTCTGCACGCGCTTCAAGCTCGAGAGCCTTTCGCACCTCATCCGCGAGATCAGGGCCGGGCGTGCGATGGCGCTCGAAAAGGCGACCATCGAGGCGATGACGACGAACGAGACCTTCTTCTTCCGCGACAAGGCGCCCTTCGATCTCTTCCAGGACGTCCTGCTGCCCAAGTACCTGAAGGAGCGGGCATCAACCCGCAGGCTGCGCATCTGGTGTGCGGCGGCATCGAGCGGCCAGGAGCCGTATTCGCTCGCGATGCTCCTGAGGGAGGCGTCCGCCCGGATGCCGGGCTGGCACGTCGATATCGTCGCATCCGACATCTCGACGGACGTGCTGGAGAAGGCCAAGGCCGGCGTCTATAATCAGTTCGAGGTGCAGCGTGGGCTGCCGATACGCCTCCTCGTGAAGTACTTCAAGCAGACCGGCGACCAATGGCAGATCGCGCCCGAGATCCGCGCGATGGTGGATTTCCGCTACCTCAACCTCCTCGACGATTTCAGCCGCCTTGGTTCCTTCGACATCGTCTATTGCCGCAACGTGCTGATCTATTTCGACGCCGCCCTGAAGGCGGACGTGCTGCGCCGGATCGCCAACCTGATGGCCGCCGACGGCTCGCTCCTGCTCGGCGCCTCCGAGACCGTGCTCGGTGTGACCGACGCCCTGACGCTCGATCCGGCTCATCGCGGTCTCTACACGAAGACGGCCTCGATGGCCGCAACGCCGGCACAACGGGCGATCGGCATGCGTTAAGGGGCGATGCACCCTCCGAAAGGGGAGGGGGCGATTCAGCTTGAAAGATGAGAAGGGCGGTTCTGCGGAGCCGCCCTTTTCCATTTCAGGCTCCGCTGTTCCTCAACTGGTCATGGCTCGTTAACTATACAGCCTCCCATGGCTTGTGCGATCAAAGAATCGTTAAGGTAAACACAAGGGTCTACCCCCGATCTCGCTGTTGTTGTTTGACCGGATCGGGAATGTTCTTCTATGAATATGGTCAGACGCACAGAGAAGCCAAAGTTCGACCGCGTTAAGACAGCACTATAGAGAGCCTTTACTTCGGCTCGGCATGACGCCGTTCTATTTTACCGGTTCAAGCCCGGATGCATGTGAACAGCGGATCGAGCTCTCTCGAGGCATGATGCCACTCCGCTGGGTCGGTTAGATTCCGACATTCCCTGAACCATTCTCATCATTCAAGGAACACGCACATGTCCTCCATTCTCACCAA
>NZ_JBFRGW010000030.1:0-55073 GCF_052115545.1 Microvirga sp. 2MCAF35 | reverse complement strand
TCATCGCTCGGCTACAAGCCACCCGCACCCGAGGTAGTGCTATGGCCGGCTGCGCAACCCAGACCAGCTCCGCAGGCCACACCCACCGTAGCCCCACGACCCATCATGCACTAACATTAACCCCGGACCACCTCGCGGGGGCTGGCCAGCAGGCCACTCCAGGATCGGCACCGCCATCGTGATGTCGGCCATGTTGCCCGGCGTCAGCGCGACGGCAAGGATCCGGACACGACCATCGGCCAGACAAGGGATTTTCGTTGTTCGGCCGCCGCGCGAGACGCCGACCGCTTGCGCGAGTTCCCCCTTTTCCGCCTGATGCCGAGCGGTGGGCTTTGACGTTTGAGCTGTCGAGCGCAAGCTCCTCAGGGATCGGGCCGGCTGCGGCGACCTTGGCGAAGATGCGCTGCCAGACGCCGCGTCGCGCCCACCTGGTATAGCGGTTGTAGATGGTTTTTGCCGGTCCATATGCGGGTGGCACATCGCGCCAGCGTCCACCCGTCTTCAGGATGTGGAGAATGCCGCTGATCACCCGCCGATCATCCACGCGCGGCTTTCCCGGCTGGTTGTGCGGCAGATGTGGCTCCAGGACGCCCCAGGCCTCGTCAGAGAGCCAGAACAGATCGCGCAAGATCGTCTCCCACCTCGCAAGACCCAATGAGAGATGGAATCAGCCAATGATGTCAGTTGTTTGGGTGGGCCCCCTATCTAGGTTGTGAACTCATGAAAGATCTTTCATTTGCAGCGAGTTGATGATTCAGCTCCCTTGTCTGGGAGGGTCTGATGCGTCGTCATGAACTGACTGACTGCCAGTGGAAGGCGATCGAGCCGCTGCTGCCCAACAAGCCACGTGGCGTGCCGCTGGTGAATGATCGGCGGGTGCTCAACGGCATCCTCTGGCGCCTCCGCACCGGCTCGCCCTGGCGCGACATCCCGTGCGATATAGGCCTCTCACCACGTGCCACCATCGCTTCGTGCGCTGGCGCGAGGCCGGTATATGGGACCGCATCCTGAATGCCGTCTCCGTGGCTTACGACGGTGATCTGGTCATGATCGACAGCTCCTGTGCGCGCGTTCACCAGCATGGCGCGACGGGTAAAAAGGGGATCGAGATGGTGGCATGGGACGTTCCCGTGGCGGCCTGACCACCAAGATCCACGCTCTGGTGGATGCCGAAGGCCGCCCGATCCGCATTGCTCTCACGCCTGGCCAGGCCCATGACGGCACCGCCGCCGAGGAGCTGTTGGCCATCTTGAAGCCAGGCGCGGCCCTGCAGGCCGACAAGGCTTACGACAGCAACGCCATTCGCAATCAGGCCCAAGAGCAAGACGTCTGGGCCAACATTCCGCCCAAGAGCAACCGCAAGGGCTCGTTTGTCTTCAGCCCCTTCCTGTATCGCTACCGTAATCTGGTCGAGCGCTTCTTCAACAAGCTCAAACAGTTCCGTCGCATCGCCACACGATACGACAAAAACCCGGAGGACTTCCTGGCTGCCATCAAGCGGATCTCAGCTCGCATCTGGATCCGCAGTGATGACTCCGCTGCCCAGCCGAATTACCGCTTCCGGCGGGCTGGTACGCCTGCGTAGACACTGCCGGCTTCGATTTCAGCGTTGGTCACGACAGAGCCGGCCGCGACAACAGCATTGTCACCAATCCTACAAGGGCCTAACACAATGGCATTGGACGCTATCCACACGCCCTCACCAATCACGATATCCCGGCCCTCTAGGGGGTGGCTCTGGCGCTCTGCTCCTGTCTTGTCAAGCGGGTGTGTGCCCGTCAGGAGGCAGACATTATGGCCGAAGAACGTGTTATTGCCGATGGTTATCCGCCCTGAAGAGACGTTGAGAAGGGCATTGACCAAATGCACGTTCGACCCAACCGAAACCCTTGTTGAATCTCCCCAAACTGTCGGGGTGTTCGCTAAGGCTTGCGCGAGATCTTTCACGAAAGCCTCGCACTTTATCTCCCCGCGCAAGCGATCAAGGCGCTGCTCGACAATGGTTTCGACCAACGCGTGAAGTCGTTTCTTGAGCCTATCGAATGCCATCACTGCCTCAATGCTTTCGCCGCATCACCCTCAAACATGAAGGCGGACATCTTGAACTCTCCCATGATCCAGGCGGTAAAGTTCCTAGAGCGTATGCGCAGATCGGCGGTGGCAACCGCAAGCCCTGTATTTCAACAGTCTATCAGAGATGATAGCTCGCCCTATACCCACGATGCATCCATCATGCCGTGACCAAATCGTCCCAGATTTGATCCGGAATCCTAAAAGAATCCTAAAGTTGCTGGTTTTCGGAAACTCTCCCCGGGTCGACGCATGATGGTTAAAACGACTAGGGTTCTTGTGAGGACAAAACAAGAGGAATGCCAACGGATGTAGATCTCATAGAGATCTAAAGCGTCTTAATGCTATCGCAAATGCACGCAAGGGGGCTGTGATCCTCCAAGATGTAGATGCCAGCAGGGCGTCAATTCTTGCTGCCGCGTCAATGCGTGCTGACTTAGCTTCGTCCGCATCGATCTCCATCGCGGTGAGCCGGTCCCGAAGGGCTGTAACTTCCATCTCAAGAAAGTTGATGCGCTCATCACGTTCAAGGATCTTCTGCGAGAGCAGTTGCTCATGCTGCTGGCTCGAGGCCTCAAGTGCTTGAAATCGAGCATGGGCCTCTTGCAGTTGGGTTTGTGTTTCCTGCAAGTCATAAAGTGGATTGGGAAAAAGGCTGGTCGAATAACGATTGTAAGTCAGATTCAGCTTGGGCCAGTCAATTGGCTCCGTCCCAAAGTACGCAGCAATCAGGCCGTCTCCACTGAAGCTTTCATGCACGTCATGCTCGGCAAGGATGCGTCCTCCAAAATCCTGCAACATTGCAAGGCAGCGTTGATGCGTTAGGGGGTCTCCGCTGATTTGATGCGCATGGGTCGAAATGAAAACAAATCGAATTTTTTTCTCTCGAAGCAAGGTTTCACAGGAGCGGATAACTGCAGTTTCTGCCCCCTGAGTATCGCAATGAAGAATATCGAGGTGCTCGATGCCCCGATCGGCAAGCAGGTCAGGTACGCAGATCTGAGGCACGAGGATCGGTCCGGAAGCTTCAGCTCCGAAGAGTTGGGGTTCGGTCGAGACTTCGCCTACCGATGCTTGTACGAACTCAATTCGGCGGCCATTAATGTCGGCGTTGGTTTTGCCGACGTCCATATTTTGGGGGTCCGGTTCCACCACAATCGATCTTCTCGATTCGGCGGCCTCATTCAAGAACCATAACGAGTAAAACGACCAGAAGCCGCCAAGTTCAAGCATTGTAGCTGTAGGCGGAACGCGCTTTAGGATTTCATAAAAGACTAACTCTTCCTGCGGCTCGTGATGGCCCTTCAGTCGCTCAATAATCTCGGCCTGCCAGTCCCCATAATACCCGCCTGCCTTAACGCGTACGCCATTATGCATGATCTGAACTCTGCGACCGTTTTCATGCACGATCGAGCCAGCATTTGGAACTTTTGGAATAGGGTCACTGTCCCGACAGCTCACCGTCATCTCAATGCGTGATCTCAAAATATCACTGACCGACGATTGCATGCTGTGCTTGTCCATACGCTTTGAGGTCTCCATATCTACTTATATTTTGCCCAAGAGATTGCCTCGCAGCATCTCTCCATAACTACTGTTAAATCCTTCGGAATCCTGGGCGCAGAACGTTGTCGTCACGTTATCTCCACTGTCATTCCTGAAGGCAGCGGCAAATCAGAATCTGAACTTGGGCGCCCTTTTTATGGTTGATAATTTGGTACTAGATAACCCATTCTCGAGCCGTGTGCTAGAGCTACGCATCCGGGCGGCTCTAGCTCTTCCTTGGACGGTATCGAGCTGGCTGCCTTTGAGGCATTGCATCGGATACGGCAAAGATCGCAAACCGTCGCTGCGCATTTGGAGCAAGGTAATGGGCCTGCCTACCGGTTCCAGTGAGAGCGGCTGGTTTACATTGCACGACACAAAAGCAGGCGCCGCTTCGGCTTAGGCTTGTGCATAAGAGGCTCCGACGCTCCTTACCTACAGCCAGGTTGCGCATCGGGATCGCGGCGTAGGGCTATCCTTGGGGCATTGAAACCTAGAGTCGGCTGCGGCGCTCATAGTAATTCCGGCCAGGCTCTAAAGGAGCCCCAGAACGGCATCCAAAGTGCGGGTGGGCATGAAAACCGCAGCAAGGATCATTAGCATCGCGACCTCTGCGATAGGGAGAACGCGCCTCCCAAGGGAGAGAAAGAAGATCGATAGAGCAAATGCCGCGAAGTTGAAACTATAGTGGGGCTGGAGCCACAGCAGAAGGTAGCTTGCAATCGCATAGGAAACAGCCCGTCCAAGTCTTAGTACATATGGGAAATAGGTCATATTAAAGACCGCATGGTCTTGAGCTTGTATGTTCCTGAACGCTTGGGTTAAATCGCTTGAGTGGTCACGCATAGCCGTATATCCGTTATAACATTAGAAATGCTGCTTTAACTGATCCAGAACGCTTACGCTATGTGAAATTTAACTTGATGGCTTTTGCTACGGGATTGGTCGCCTTTAGGGGGGGGCAGCTTCTGATTTTCAAAGATTGAGCTATGTGTCGTCGAGGAGCCTCTCCCACGGCCGATAATGCCGCGTAAGCGCCACAGGAGGAATCTCAAGTTAAACGGTACTGTGTCGCTCGGCCATTGTCTTTGGTCGTGTTGATTCAGCAGACATTTCCAAGTCCCGATTTTCGTGCAGCATGGCATCTCGTCTGACGGTCAGTTCCCGTGAGGTGCCATCGACAAGTTGAGAATGAAGGGCGGGCTTTGGACGTGCTACAAGCTTATAATCCTAAAGTATCCTGCCTTGACCACGAGCGTGACGACAGTTATTGCAGTATGAAGGAGAGGTCTGCTTAAGGTATCGCTCTCCGGTGCCAACTCATGTAGAAAAAGCCATGTCCTCTCAAGTTAAACGTGCATTCTTCACAATTTGCTCAAATAATTACATACCTCACGCTAAAGTATTGGTTGAATCTGCGAACAAGTATCATCCTGATTTTGACGCTTTTGTCTGTTTGGCAGATGAGTACATTCCTCAGGTGATGTCTTATCCTGACAAATGCAGTGTCGTGCCGAGCCATAAGCTGGACATTCCAGATTTTAAATCATTCGCTTTTCGGTACGATGTCATGGAGTTCAATACGGCCGTTAAGCCGTATATGTTCCGCTATCTTTTTGAACGCGGCTACGATCAGGTGATCTATTTCGATCCAGATATCGAAGTCTTCAGTCGGCTTGATGCGGTCTTGGATGCTTTGGATGGCGGGGCGAGTTTCGTTTTTACTCCTCACCTTACAATGCCGAGCGAAGGAGATGCCCCGCCGGATGACATAACCATCATGAGGGCGGGAGTTTATAATCTCGGCTTCCTTGGGGCTGGCCGGAGTGAGGAAACGGAGCGGGTAATCAGGTGGTGGTCGCGACGTCTGCGCTACCAGTGCATCAATGACCAAAGCGCGGGAATTTTCGTCGATCAGAAGTTCATGGACTTAGTTCCCGGCTTCGTTTCAAAAGTCGCAATTCTGCGCAGCCCGACGACCAATATAGCCTACTGGAACTTGACGCAGCGACACCTCGACCAGAATGAGAGTAGCTGGACAGTCGACGGCGATCCGCTCGGCTTTTTCCATTTCAGCGGATTCAACCCCAAAACCCCTAATATCCTGTCAAAGCATACCCCATTGTTCCGCAGCGAGCAGTCGCCCCCTCTGCTCAATATTCTCGAACACTACGGCAGGAAACTGCTGGAGAACGGGTATGGGACTATCCCCAATGGCGCCTATGCTTATGGCAAGTTCGCGTCTGGTGTGCCTATACCCGACATTGTACGGCGCATGTTCCGCGAGATGCATCCGACATGGGTAGGGGATCCCTTCGAAAATTACGAAGAATATCTCCATCTGCCATCGCCCCATGCGAGTGGGAACACAAAGCTTTTCTGCGTCAGCAACTTCATGCGTTATCTCTGGGAATCGGAGTCGTACCTTCGTACGACTTTCAATATCCAGAGCCCGTCGGAGGTGGAGAAGTTTGTTGTTTGGTACATCAACCATGGTACCGAACTCGGGCTCGACCCTCGCCTGATCGAGCCAGTGGTAGAGCGCCCGGGTCGGCGGACAGCACGTCCGCTCGATCATCTCGTTCGCGACAATCATCGTGATACGAGGCCAGACGTCAGCGTGGTGGGATACTTGCGCACCGCAAGTGGCGTGGGGGAGGCAGGTCGGCTGACCCTTGAGGCCCTGGCGACTGCTAACGTAAGGGTGCGGGGATACGATGTTGCCCTGAATGTCGCCTCGCCGCGGAACGAGGAGCGATGCTCTTCACTGCTGTCCGACACCATTGACGGTAGGGTGCAGATTTTCAATATCAATGCGGATCAGCTTTCGCTCGTTAGGGAAAGCATACAGCCTGCCGCGCGCAACGAAGCGTATCGCATTGCCATTCCGTTTTGGGAGCTGTCCACTTTTCCCGACGCATGGATTGGTGCTCTTGAAGCGGTCGATGAGATATGGGCGCCGACACGATTCATCCAAGCGTCGCTGGTGAAGAAGCTCATCAAGCCCGTCATCCGAATGCCAATCTCGCTCACATTGCCGGCTTTCGATCCGCTGCCGCGTAGTTATTTCGCCTTGCCTGAAGATAAGTTCATCTTCTTTTTCTCGTTCGACTTCCTCTCCTTCGTCGGGCGGAAGAATCCGCGTGCGGCAGTTCAAGCGTTCAAGGAAGCTTTCCGTCGGCGCTACCAGCGCTCGGATGTTGCATTGGTTCTGAAATCGATCAATGGCTCTCTGGCCAATGCGGAATTTCGGGCATTGCGCAAAGAACTCGGCGACGATCCAGATATCATCCTGATTGACAAGACACTCAGTCGACATGAAACGCTGGGCCTCATCAATGCATCCGATGCCGTGATTTCGCTGCATCGCAGCGAAGGTCTGGGGCTCCTAGTGGCCGAAGCGATGGCTTTGGGGAAGCCCGTGATCGCGACCGATTACTCGGCGACAACGGAGCTCGTGACCCCGCGCACAGGATATCCCGTTGATTTCCGCCTTGTTCCTCTTCAGAATGGGCAGTATCCGTTCTGGCAAAATCAGGTATGGGCGGACCCGGACATCGGCCATGCTGCTTGGCAGATGCGTAGCATCGTGAACAACCTGGAAGAGGCTCAGAAGAAAGCTGCTTATGCCAGGCAATATCTCAAGGAAAACTATGATGTTGAACGAGTAGGTGCGCTCCAGCGGCAGCGTCTGGTGCAACTCGGTCTGCTTTAGAACAAGCTTAAATGCTTGCGAAAATGATCCTTGTGAATGCTCTTGAGGTAAGTACAAATGTCTACGAAGGAACCAGCAGAAACTCTCTCCACGGCAGGTGCTCGACGCTACAATGCGACGAATGCAGACGACCTTATGACAGAGAACGAGAAGCTTCGCCTTGAGAATGACGATTTACGCTTCGAAGTGAATCGCCTTCAGTCATCGGTCGAACGCCAACAACAGCAGATTTTTGAACTCAATCGCCGCCTAGGTGAGAGATATGATGCTATGGATGAGGGTGTGTCTGACTCGGAAATCGACCACCTGCGAATGAAAGAGCAACTCCTCAATGAGCTTCTGGCGTCTCGTTCATGGCGACTCACGCGTGGCTACCGTTTTATCGGATATACGGTCCAGAGATTTTTAGCTGGTAGCCCCAAACGATAAATTCGATCTGCAGTAGGTGATCTTCGCATGAGGCTCATGGCCTACGAGGAGCCGAACTGTCAGGCTGTGGCTTAGCGATGCGTCTGTCGATATTTGCTGTCTTGATTAATTCGATCCAAAGCTGACTTGCTTGTCGTTCTGCGAGAAGCAGCGCTGCGCCTTGCGAAAGAACCGCCACACATTCAGGTCGCGATAGAACATTGTTTAGACTTTTACTATAACTGTCGGGGTCCATTGCATCCGCAACCAGGCCGGCACGCCCAAATCCAATCTGCTCCGGGAGCGCGCCGGTCGGCATGACGAGGCTCGGCAGCCCCCAGGACATGGCCTGAGCGATCACGCCCGACTGGCTGGCCTCGACATAAGGGCAAAGCAACAAATCGTGGGTCGAGAAAAGCTCGGCCGTTTCTTCGTGGCTGACCCAGCCGAGCCGAAGATCGACCTGCGGCCAGTCGGCAAAGGCTTTCTTAACGTCTGCTTCAAGAGGGCCTGAGCCTGCTACCGTGAGGCGCCACATCGGGTTCTGCCGGAATGGCTTCAGGGCCTGGGCGAGGAGGGTTAGACCCTTGTACGGCAGCAGGCGCCCGTAGAAGAGAAGTCGGACAGGTTCGTGCGACAGCCGCGTGCGCCGGGTGCTGGGGCGATGTGTCGGGTAAATTGTCTCAAGAGGGATGACGGTTGTCTTCCTCCCCGAACCGGGAATCCGCTTCGCGACCTTTTCGACGACGCTGCTCGACAAGGTCACGACCTCGTCGGCGCTCTTGATCAGCATATCCTGGGTTAGTCGCTGCCACGTTGCGGCGTAGTCGCCCGGATGGGGTTCCGCATCGTGGGCGACATAGATGACCTTAAGGCCTCGCTTCTGCAACAGACGAGTGAAGGGCCAGGTGAAAGGCGCATTCATGGTCACGATCACCGCCGCAGGGCTCAGCTCCGCAAGCTTGTCCGCATGACGCCGGAGCCGCCTCGGGAGGAGCCATGTGTCCCGCCAGAGAGTGGACAGGCCTGGGCGATCGAATGTCTCGATCGGCAGGCCAATTGCCTCGAAAGCCGCCATGTCGCTGTTCTGACGCGCAAGAGACAGAGTGACTTCGATGGGCTCTGCCGCCTGGCTCAAATGCCGCGCCAGAAGACGTGTTACATCCGAGCCGCCTCCACGCCGTCCCCAGTAGTGGAGCACCACGCTCGGATTAGTCTGATGAACAGGGAGTTTGGCGGGCTTCGTCTTAAAAGTCATTGAACCTTAGGGCCAAATACACTCGGATTGAGCAGAGTATCGCTTCTCCATCCGAGCCCGGTCAAAGTGCGGTGCCGCGGGCTCGGGCGGAAAAGAGATCGATTGAACGCGGCCGGTTCGATATGGCAGCTGCAGCCTGTTATCGCAACGTCGTATCTCATGAGTTGACGTCGGTGCGCCTGCTGGTTACGACGCCGTATGCGATAGAAGAGGGATGGGCTATGGGCGAGGGTAGCAACCAGATATTGCCGGTAATCATGTGCGGCGGCTCGGGAACCCGTCTGTGGCCAGCCTCTCGGGACAGCATGCCCAAGCAGTTCATCGATCTTCTGGGGGCCAATTCGACGTTCCAGACCGCCGTCCAGCGCGTGACCGAGCCCAATGTATTCCTTCGCCCGGCCGTCATTTCGAGCAATGATGTTCGCTTCATCGTCGCCGAGCAGCTGGCTCAGATCGGCGCTGAGGCGGATATCATCCTGGAGCCGATCCAGCGGGACTCCGCTGCCGCAATTGCCGTTGCGGCATGTCATGCGGCCCGTCATGCTCCTGAAACGATCGTCCTGGTCATTGCGGCCGATCACGTCATCGACGACCCCGCGGCTTTCGCGGCAGCCTGCCAGGCAGGGGTGGAGCCCGCCCGCCAGGGCTATATCATGACCCTCGGGGTGGTGCCTCAGCACCCGGCTACCAGCTATGGGTACATCAAGCCTGGAAAGCCGATCAAAGGTACGGGCGCCTATCAGGTCGAGCGCTTCGTCGAGAAGCCGAATGCGGCGACGGCCCAAGATTACATCAGCCAGGGGTTTCTCTGGAACAGCGGCAACTTCCTGTTTCGTGCCGACGTGATGATCGAGGAGCTGGAAAAGTTCCAGCCGGCCATTCTGGCAGCGGCCCGCGATGCTCTTGAACATGCCGCAACCGACCTCGACTTCATTCGTCTTCAGGAGGACGCGTTCAAGCTCGCCCCGAAAACCTCCATCGACTATGCGGTCATGGAACAGACCAGCCGGGCCGGCGTGCTGCCGGTTTCGTTCTCCTGGTCGGATATCGGTTCCTGGGGAGCGCTGTGGGAAGCCTCGCCCCGGGATGAGGCTGGGAACGCCCTGCGCGGCAACGTCGAGGTCGTCGAGTCCCGCAACAGCCTCGTCCACAGCGACGACATCCTGACCACCGTCGTCGGCCTCGAGGACGTGGTCGTGGTCGCCAAGCCCGATGCGGTGCTGGTGACCTCGCGCAGCCGGTCGGAGCTGGTGAAGGAACTGGTGGTGACGATGCGGGCGAAGCAGCGCCCCGAAGCCAGCGAGCATCTGCGGATGTACCGTCCCTGGGGATGGTACCAGCGGATCGATCAGGGATCCCGCTTCCAGGTCAAGCGCATCATGGTCAAGCCGGGTGGGCGTCTTTCCCTGCAAAAGCATTATCACCGGGCGGAGCATTGGGTCGTGGTTCGCGGAACGGCCGAGGTCACGGTCAACCAGGATGTGGTCGTCCTGCACGAGAACGAGTCGGTTTATATCCCTATCGGGGCGATCCACCGCCTCACCAACCCGGGTCGCATCCCTCTCGAAGTGATCGAGGTGCAGGTGGGCAGCTATACGGGCGAGGACGATATCGTGCGGGTCGAGGACATCTACGGCCGTTGAGCCTCCGGCCCGACCGGCAAAACCAGCCGCCTCCGAGATGGGGAAAGCATTCTGCCTGTGGGGCTGTCCCTTTTGAAGGGCGCGGGGACGAACAAACCCGATCCGTCCCTGAAACGCAAACAGGCCGAGGACAGCTTGGCCGCTGGCTAAGCGGTCATCGAGCCGCCATGCAAGTGATGCTGTCAGAATATCCCTAATTCTTTTCAGTTTTCCATTGTGACGCGGCGTAATTGCAAAGGCTAGTGATCAGGCCGCCGGCAGATAAGGCGGGGGCGGACAGGTCTCGTAAGGCAATGCATTGAAGAAACGGCTGCGGCATGTGATAAGCGGCTGATTTTCCGGAGCTGGACACCTCTCCCGGTCGTTCGGTGGTTGACAAGCAATCAAGGGGTATCATGAAGCGATTTCTCGTGACCGGAGGGGCGGGGTTCATTGGCTCGGCCGTTGTCCGCACCCTCATCCGCGACACGTCCCATCAGGTGCTCGTGGTCGACAAGCTTACTTACGCCGGAAACCTCGATTCCCTTAAACCTGTCGCCAACAGCCCTCGCTATTCGTTCGAGCGTGTGGATGTCGCCGATGCCGAGCGGATGCGCTCGGTCGTCCAGGCTTTTGCCCCTGATGTGATCATGCATCTGGCGGCGGAAAGCCATGTCGATCGCTCTATCGACGGGCCGGGGGAGTTCCTGCAGACGAACGTCGTCGGCACGTACTCCCTGCTCCAGGTCGCTCTGGAATACTGGCGTGGCCTGTCGCCTGAGCGTCAGGCGGCCTTTCGCTTCCATCACATCTCCACCGACGAGGTGTTCGGTTCGCTGGGCGAGGACGGATTCTTCCATGAGGAGTATCCCTATCAGCCCAGTTCGCCCTATTCGGCCTCGAAGGCTGCCTCCGACCATTTCGTGCGGGCCTGGCATCACACATACGGCCTGCCGGTGATCGTGACGAATTGCTCCAACAATTACGGTCCCTACCATTTCCCCGAGAAGCTGATCCCACTGATCATCCTCAATGCCCTGGAAGGCAAGCCGCTGCCCGTCTACGGCAAGGGCGACAACGTGCGCGACTGGCTCTACGTGGACGATCACGCGAGGGCGCTCATCCTGGCGGCAGAGCAGGGGCGTCCCGGAGAGACCTACACGATCGGCGGTCACAACGAACGCCGGAACATCGATGTGGTTCATGCCATCTGCGCCCTCGTCGACGAGTTGATGCCGAACGCTACCATCGGCCCGCGTGAGCGCCTCATAACTTACGTCACCGACCGGCCGGGCCACGACCTGCGCTATGCCATCGATGCCTCCAAGATCGAGCGTGATCTCGGCTGGCGCCCTGAGGAGACTTTCGAATCCGGCCTTCGCAAGACGGTGGAGTGGTATCTGGCCAATCGGGATTGGTGGGAGCGGGTGCGCTCGGGCGTCTACCGGGGCGAGCGGCTCGGCGTTGTCGCTTAGGCATCGTTGCCATCAGTGATATTCCAAGCCTGACCGTCATCAACGTGAGCATTTGTCGTGATAGAAGTCGAGCCAACAGCCCTGCCAGACGTGAAGATTATCCGGACGAGGGTTTTCGCTGATCCACGTGGGTTTTTCACGGAAACCTACAACCGGAAGGCCTTTGCCGCGGCCGGTATCCATGACGAGTTCGTTCAGGACAATTTCTCCCTGTCGACGGATGTGGGCATCATCAGGGGATTGCACTTTCAGAGCGCTCCCTTCGCTCAGGCCAAGCTCGTCCGCGTTGCCCGCGGACGCATCCTTGATGTCGCGGTTGATCTCAGGCGCTCGTCTCCTACGTTCGGCCAGCATGTGGCCGTTGAGCTGAGTGGAGAGAACAGGTTGCAGCTTCTGGTGCCCGTCGGCTTCGCTCACGGGTTCTGCACGCTCGAGCCCGATACCGAAGTGGCTTACAAGGTGACGGCTCATTACTCCGCAGCCCACGATCATGGGGTTGCCTGGAATGACCCTGACCTCGGGATCGAATGGCCGGTGGAACCGTCCCAGGCAATCCTGTCCGACAAGGACACTCGGCATCCACGCCTGAACGAACTTCCCGCATATTTTTCGTAAGGGTGAAGGAATGCGGATCGTTGTCGCCAAGGAAAGCCGGATGTCTAGAGCTTTCTTTCTTCCCTTGCAGCAAGAGTCCCTCAAGCCGTGCGTTGGGAACCTTCGCGACGAGGCGCTGGCACAGGAGATATAATAATGAAGGGCATCATTCTCGCCGGCGGGTCCGGTACCCGCTTGCATCCGATGACCTATGTCACGTCGAAGCAGCTTCTGCCGATCTACGACAAGCCGATGATCTATTATCCCCTCACCACGCTGATGCTGGCGGGCGTGAGGGACATCCTCATCATTTCAACCCCCGACGACTTGCCGAAGTTCAAGCAGCTGCTGGGGAATGGGGATCGCTGGGGGATCAATCTATCCTATGCGGAGCAGCCCAAGCCGGAGGGGCTGGCGCAGGCTTACATCATCGGCGCGGAGTTCGTAGCCGGAGGTCCGTCGGTCCTGATCCTCGGCGACAATGTCTATTATGGTCATGGCCTCGCAGATCTCATGCAAGCAGCCAGACGCCAGAGCACGGGCGCATCGGTCTTCGCGTATCACGTGACCGATCCGGAACGGTACGGCGTCGTCGAGTTCGACGGCACGGGCCGGGCGATCTCCATCGAGGAGAAGCCTGCGAAGCCGAAATCCAGCTGGGCGGTCACGGGTCTTTATTTCTACGACGCGCAGGTCGTCGACATTGCTTCGAAGCTCAAACCTTCGGCGAGAGGCGAGCTCGAGATCACAGATGTCAATCGCACCTATCTTGAGCGGGGGCAGCTTCACGTGCAGCGCATGGGCCGTGGCTTCGCTTGGCTGGACACCGGAACGCCGGACTCTCTCGTGGAGGCCGCGGAGTTCGTCCGGGCGCTCGAAAAGCGTCAGGGCTTTCGCATTGCCTGCCCGGAGGAAATCGCCTTCAACCTCGGGTGGATCAACCGGGATCAACTGCTACAGCTGGCAAAGGAGCTGTCGAAGAGCAGCTACGGCCAGTATCTCGCGCGCGTCGCCGATCAGATCTAAAGCATCGGACCCAAAAGTGGGTCCACTTTTGGGTCCGATGCTTCCTCTCTTGGCTGGCGCATGGTTCGGGGCGGAAAACCGGATCGACTTTTCGCTGACGCGGCCCTCTGGGTCCGCACGATGCGCAAGGCCAAAGACCAGCGAAGCCTCTAGGCCTTGACGATATGGCTGCCGTGAAGCCCAGCCCTTAGAAGCGCATTGCGTGTGTCGACGATGAGCGTCCCGCTCTCGGCGATGAGCCGGTAATCGACATTGTCGTGATCGGTTGCGACGAGCACCGCGTCATAATCCGCGAGGGTCGCCGCATTCAGCTCGACGGAGCGCCGGCCCGCCAGCCCTGCATGCTCACGGGTCATAGGGATCACAGGAACGTACGGATCGAAATATTCCGTCCGGGCGCCGCGGGCTTCGATCAGCTCTATGAGCTTCAGCGATGGGCTTTCCCGCATATCGCCGACGTTCTTCTTGTAGGCGATGCCCACGATCAGGATCCGCGACCCGGAGAAGGCCTTGCCGGTCCTGTCGACCGCCTCGGCTAATCGGTCGACCACGTAATAAGGCATACGCGTGTTGATCTCGCCAGCCAGTTCGATGAACCGGGTGGTGATGTCGAACTCGCGGGCCTTCCAGGTGAGATAGAACGGGTCGATCGGAATGCAGTGGCCGCCGAGCCCAGGACCCGGGTAGAACGGCATGAAGCCGAAGGGCTTGGTCTTGGCCGCGTCGATGACCTCCCACACGTCGATTCCCATGGCCGCGTAGACGACCTTGAGTTCGTTCACGAGCGCGATGTTGACGGCCCGGAAGATGTTCTCGGTCAGCTTCACCGCCTCCGCTGTAGCCGCCGAGGAGACCGGAACCGTCGTGACGACGAGCTGGCTGTACAAGGCGTCGGCGAGCGCTAACGCGTCCGATCCATCGCCGCCGATCACCTTCGGGATGGTCGAGGTTGAGAAATCCGGATTGCCGGGATCCTCCCGCTCGGGCGAGAAAGCCAGGAAGAAGTCCGTGCCGCATTTCAGGCCTGTGGCCTCGAGGATGGGCTTGAGCACCTCTTCGGTGGTGCCCGGATAGGTGGTGGATTCAAGGACGATCAGCTGTCCCTTGCGCAACCGCCGCGCAATCATCCTGGCCGAGGCCTCCACATAGGAAAGGTCGGGCTCGCGATGCTTCGTCAGGGGCGTCGGAACACAGATCAGGATGGCATCGGGCTCGCCCAAGCGGTCAAAGTCGGCAGTCGCCTCCAGGCGTCCCTGCTCCACGGCCTCGGCCACCTGACCGGATGGAATATGCCCGATATAGCTCTCTCGCCGGTTGAGCTGTGCGACGTGGGTTTCATTGATGTCGAACCCCAGCACCGTGAACCCGGCCTTAACGGCCGTGAGCGCGAGCGGAAGGCCCACATAGCCGAGGCCGATGATCCCGACAGTGGCTCGGCGGTCACGGATTGCCGCAAGCAGTCCCGATAGTTCCACCGTGGGCTCGGAATTGTTGGTGTATGCCGTAGACATTGGGGTCCCGATCACCACCCCGCGCCCTATGCGGAAAGCGTTGTGGCCTTTGTAAATTTGCGTAAGGCACAGATGCCGGAAATCTGCCCCCGGCATCCTGGAAAAGGGGCCGGAGGAACGATTCTCAATCCATATGTGGCACCGCCCGGGATGTTAGTCCACGCAACGGCGAGGTGCAGGCTCCGCAACGGCGAAGCTCTCCGCATCTTTTCCCGCCCTCAGGTGTTGTGCCTCCTGTGAAACCAGCGGGAGGATCGTGCCGGGATGGGGTCGAGCGGGGATATTCTGGACTGCCTGATCGTGGGAGGAGGGCCTGCGGGGCTGACGACGGCCCTGTACCTGGCGCGGTTCAAGCGCCGTTTCCTGGTGGTGGACGCCGGTACGCCCCGGGCCGCCTGGATTCCGACCAGCCACAACATCCCGGTCTTCGCGGAAGGAATCTCCGGCCCGGACATCCTGGCCCGGGCCCGCGCCAATCTCGACCAATATGGGGCAGCCATCCAGACCGGGCGGGTCACGGGACTGCGCAAGCAGCCGGACCGCTTCATTGCGGTCGTCGAGGGCGACGATGGCGGCATGAGCCAGATCGCGGCCCGGCGCGTGGTGGTGGCCACTGGTTCTATCGATATCGAGCCGGACCTGCCGGATGTACCCAATGCCGTCCAGCGGGGCCTCGTTCGCTATTGCCCGATCTGCGACGGGTACGAGTCCCGAGGCCGCAAGATTGCCGTCATCGCCTACGGGGCCCACGGAATAGGGGAGGCGGTCTTCATCGCCCGCACCTATTCCCCCGACGTGACCCTGCTTACGCTGGGGCAGACCCTGGAGCTGAACCCGGAACAGCGGGCGAAGCTCGAGGAGCACCAGGTCAAGATCGTCGAAACTCCCGTCGAATCCCTCGACATGGAAGGCGACCGGATCTCCGCCGTTCATATGGGTGGCAAGGAGCATCGCTTCGATGTGCTCTATTCGGCGCTGGGACTGAAATACCGCTCCGACCTCGCGATCTCGCTCGGCGCCGAGCACGATCCATCAGGCAGCCTCATCGTCGACAGCCATTGCCAGACGACCGTGAAGGGCCTCTATGCCGCCGGCGACATCGTCCGGGGCCTCGACCAGATCGTGGTCGGCATGGGGCATGCGGCGCTCGCGGCGACCCATATTCACAACCACTGCGAATTGCCGACCGAGGACGAGCCGGGCGGGGCGTGACGGTGCCTCTCAGGTCAGCGCCTTCGCGAGAAGCGGCAGGCTGATATCCATGCGGTAATCGACTGAGGAATGGTCGTCGTGGAATTCCTCATAGGTGTGGGGAATGCCGGCGGCTTCGAGCTTCCGGCGGATGATCCGCGAGCCGTAGACCATGTTGTATTGGTCGATGTCGCCGCAATCGATGTAGAAGGCCTTCAAATTGCGCAGGTTTTCCTGGTGTTCGGCCCGGTCGACCATGCGCAGCGGATCCCAGCGAAGCCAGTTGGCCCACCTCTCCTCGATGATCTCGCAGGTCTGCAGGTCCACCGGCAGGCGGACACCGTAGAACTGGCTCGGGTCAGGATCGAAACTCGCCGCCTGGGCGAGCACCATCAGGACGTGCCAGTCCTTGTCCTTCGCCTTGGGGCCGGCCTCGAACTTGCGCAGGAAGACCTCGATGGACATGTCGTAGCCCGCGAGGTGGCGCAGCGCCCCGGCGAACTCGCCGAGGTGGTAAAGGTATTCGAAACCCACATCGCCTGAGTGGGAGGCCGCCGCCGACCAGGTCGAGCCGCCGTGTCGCAAGGCATGGACCATGGCGCCGTAGCCGCCCGAACTCTTGCCGAATACACCCCGGCGTCCGGCCCCGCCGCAACCGAAGCGTTCCTCGACGAAGGGCAGCATCTCGCGGATGAGGAAGGTCTCCCACAGGCCCATCGCCGCGCTGTCCACGTATTGGTTGCCGCCCAGGCGCGTGAAGCAATCGGGAAAGGCCACGACGACCGGCGGCATGGCGCCCGTGCCGATCAGGCGGTCGAGGCGCTCGGGAACGTTCTCACCGTAGTTCTTCCAGTTGGTATGGGCGGGGCCGCCCGCCGTATAGCCGACGAGATCGACGAGCAGAGGCAGGTCCCGGCCGTCATGGCCCGCCGGCACGTAGACGTCGATCCTGCGGCGGTTCGGGTCCCCGAGGAGGTTGCCTTTGAGGCTTCGGCTGTCGAGCCAGAGGCTATGCACCGTGCCCGCTGGCACATCATGGTTCTTCCGCATGGTCACCCTCGTCCAACGTCAAAGGGAATGATGTGGCGGCCAAAAGGGCACTTGTCCAGAATCCGGGCTCTCGCGGCAGTTAATAAGTCCTTATCTCACCTAGCCATTCCGGTGACCCTGGGTCTACGGTGCCCCGATAAGTCATAGCTTGGGGGATGATCCATGACCGACAGTTTCCTGCCACGATGGAGCCTGAAGACCGAAGGCGTCATCATGCCGGATGAGCGCCTGCCGACCGGCCAGATGGTCGTCGTGGGCCTGCAGCACGTGGTGGCCATGTTCGGCGCAACCGTGCTCGCGCCCATCCTGATGGGCTTCGACCCCAACGTGTCGATCCTGTTCTCCGGTCTGGCGACGCTGATCTTCTTCGTCGTCGTGGGCGGCCGGGTACCGAGCTACCTCGGTTCGAGCTTCGCGTTCATCGGTCCCGTTCTCGTGGCCACGGGGGCGAGCGTGGGGAGCCCCAACCCGAATCTCCCCCTGGCGCTCGGCGGCATCATCGCGGCCGGTGCGCTCTACTTCCTGATCGGCCTCGTGGTGCAGATGGCGGGACACCGCTGGATCGAGCGGTTGATGCCGCCGGTGGTCACGGGCGCCATCGTGGCCGCCATCGGCCTCGTGCTCGCCCCCATCGCGATCAACAGCGCCTCGGGCGTCACTCCGGATAATGCCGCCGGCAGCGATTTCGCCCGCTGGATCGCGCTCGCCACCGTCGTGGCGGTCGGGTTCGTCGCCGTGTATGCGCCGGGAACGATGCGCCGCCTGCCGGTGCTGATCGGAGGCGCCGCCGGCTACCTGATCTACTACATCTGCGCCAACCTGCTGGGTCTCGGGCAGCCGATCGATTTTACCAGGATCGGGCAGGCCGCCTGGTTCGGCCTGCCGACCTTCCAGAGCCCCGTCTTCGACGCCCGCGCCATCAGCCTCATCGCGCCCGTGGCGATCATCCTCGTGGCGGAGAACCTCGGGCACATCAAGGCCATCGGCGCCATGACGGGTCGCAACCTCGATCCCTATCTGGGTCGTGCCTTCATGGGCGACGGGCTGGCCACCATGCTGTCCGGTTCCGCCGGCGGCACGGGCATGACCACTTATGCGGAGAACATGGGCGTGATGGCCGTGACCCGCATCTACTCGACGCTGGTCTTCGTCATCGCGGCCGGCTTTGCCCTTCTTCTCGGACTTTCGCCCAAGTTCGGCGCCTTCATCGGCACCATTCCAGGGCCCGTGCTCGGCGGTTTATCCATTGTGGTGTTCGGGCTCATCGCGGCCACCGCGGGCCGGATCTGGGTCGAGAACCGGGTCGACTTCTCGAACCCGCGCAATCTGATCACCGTTGCGGTCGCGCTGGTCCTGGGCGCGGGCAACTTCAAGCTGAATCTCGGCGGCTTCACCCTGGACGGCATCGGCACGGCAACCTTCGGGGCCATCATCCTCTATCACTTCCTGCGGATGGCACCCGGAACGGTTGAGCGGCCGCAAGCGGCCGAATAGCACGAGCCTTACCAGGAACACGCTTCTGGAGCCCGCGTTGAGCCTCAACGCGGGCTTCGTCTTGCATGGTCTGTCTCGATCCCGGCCGTGCGGAGTTCCGCATCCCTTTCCCATCTTGCACGGAATGATGTCATGAGCTCCGAACAGCAGCAGACGATGCCTCCTCAGGTCCAGGACAAGCAGCCGGGTCATGAGACCGAGATGAACCCCAGGCCGGATTACGAGCCCCGTTATCCCGGCAGCGGCCGTTTGAACGGGAAGGTAGCTCTCATCACCGGAGGCGACAGCGGCATCGGGCGGGCCACCGCCGTTCTCTTCGCACGGGAAGGCGCGGATATCGCCATCCTGTATCTGGACGAGGGCGAGGACGCGCAGGAGACGAAGCGCCTGATCGAACGGGAAGGGCGCTCCTGCCTGACCATCGCGGGCGATGTCGGCGATCCGAATGTCTGCCGTTCCGCTGTCGATCAGCTCGTCCAGCGCTTCGGCAAGCTCGACGTGCTCGTCAACAACGCCGCCGAGCAGCATCCGAAGAGGGACATCGCCGAAATCACGCCCGAACAGATCGACCGCACCTTCCGTACGAACATCTTCGGCTATTTCTACATGGTGCAGGCTGCCATGCCGCACCTCAAGAAGGGCTCAACAATCATCAACACCACGTCGGTCACGGCCTATCGCGGGAGTTCCGAGCTTCTCGACTACAGCGCCACCAAGGGAGCCATCGTGGCCTTCACGCGCTCCCTCGCGCAGAAGCTCGCGGGTGAAGGGATCCGCGTCAACGGCGTAGCGCCGGGACCGATATGGACACCCCTTATCCCATCGACCTTCCCGGTCGAGAAGGTGAAGCAGTTCGGGGCCAATACACCGATGAAGCGGCCGGGGCAGCCGAACGAGGTGGCCCCGTCCTACCTGTTCCTGGCGTGCGAGGATTCCTCCTACATCACCGGCACGGTCCTGCATCCGAACGGCGGCGATCCGACGGAGGCTTGAAACGAGAAAGGGCGGCTCGCGGAGCCGCCCTTTTCTGTAACTGCGATTGAAGTCGTTCAGCGTCTGCGGCGTACACGAACCGGCACGAGGCTGGGCACAGGTGTGGTCCATGCGACAAAAAGCATGAGGGCTGAAAGCGAGCCGGCGATCAGGAAAAGTACTTCTGCGATTACGACCTGAGAAGCCGCTCCAGTAATCGCTGCAAGGGCAGTAACAACGGCAAAGATACAAAATGCACGAAGGGCAACTGAACGAGTCATCGACCATCTCCCAAGTGATCTGGAAAACGTGTGGGCGTAAGGCGAGTTCCATGCGAATAAAAGCCTGCAAAATTACTTTTGAACGTCCCATGAACGCGGTGGATCATTTTTCCGGCGTGGAACCCTACAGTCGCGCTTGGCGTTGTTTGAACATTATCGGCTTGACGTCGATCATCATTTAGCGAGGTAACACCATGCTCGGTTGGGCAGTCACTTTCCTGATTATCGCTCTGGTCGCAGCTCTGTTCGGCTTCGGCGGCATTGCCGGCACGGCCGTCGAGATCGCGAAGCTGATCTTCTTCGTGGCGATCGTCCTTTTCGCCATCTCGGCCGTTATCGGCCTGCTGCGTGGACGAAGCCCCATGTGATGCTGCCGTTAAGGCACGCATGATCGTAAACGCCGCCTCGCAAGGGCGGCGTTTTCATTTGATCATCGGCATGAGAGGAGAGAGATCAGCCCTGCAGGGCCGCGCGTGTCATGCTGTCGGGGCCGAGATCCTCGATGTCCTCGACGTTCAGCAGAGACGCGAGACGAAAGCGGGCGCGGTTCACGCGGCTCTTGATGGTGCCGACCGCGCAGCCGCAGATATGCGCGGCTTCCTCATAGGAGAAGCCGGAAGCGCCAACGAGGAGCAATGCCTCCCGCTGGTCGGATGGTAGCTTGGCAAGGGCGCTACGGAAATCCTCGAAATCCAGGTGGGAGCCCTGCTCTGGCTGCACCTTCAGGCGCCCGGCATAGGAACCGTCCGGATCCTCCACCTCGCGGCGCCGCTTGCGGTACTCGGAGTGGAACAGGTTGCGCAGGATCGTGAAGAGCCAGGCGTTCAGGTTCGTTCCCGGTTCGAATCGGTGCAGATTGGCCAAGGCTCTGAGGAGTGTGTCCTGGACGAGGTCGTCGGCTCTGTCGACCTGACCCGACAGCGAGATGGCGAAGGCGCGAAGGCTGGGAACCGCCGCGAGAAGAGCTTCTCGTAACTCCGGTTCCGGCTCCGGGGTCATTGAGACCCTTCCTTCGCCCCGTTCTTCTTGTCCAGTTGATCGAGCAATTCCCTGAACCGGTCAGGAACGGGCTGCTGCATGAGTTCGTCGTACATGGCGCGGAGCTGATCGCCGATACGCTTCTGGCTGCCGCTGTCGAGCTTGGGATCGGTTGCAAGCTTGTCGTTCACGGACGCCTCCAGAGTAGTCCGAGCAAGCTTGTTCCCCTTATCAACCGTCATCTTCATCCCCTTGCCACCCCATATCTTTCGGGGGGATGGCCAACCTTGGCAATATCCATATATTAGTTTTCGAGCAATAACGCTGGTTGCTGCACCCGGTTCCATCCATGGAACTTTCGCAGCTTTGCCACGTTGAATGGACCGTCGGTACAACGAGTCAAAAGCACAGTTAAGGGGAAGCGAATGTCGACAGCGCAGCTTGTCGTCCAGCACTTACCATATCTTCGCCGCTACGCACGCGCTCTCACAGGCAGCCAAATGGCTGGAGACGCCTATGTGGCCGCCACCCTGGAAACACTCGTCAGCGAGCCTGAGACCATCGGTCCTTCGGGGAACGTGAAGGTCGAGCTCTTCCAGGTCTTCACGCGAATCTGGAATTCCCTGTCGGTCAATGGACGCAGCGAGCAGATCCAGCGCGACCTTCCGGCCGAAGTCCGTCTTGGGCAGATTACGCCGCTTCCCCGTCAGGCCTTCCTCCTGTCCTGCCTTGAAGGCTTTGGAGAGGAAGAGGTCGGCCAGATCCTCGATGTAGACACGAAGACCGTTCGTGACCTCGTCGACGAGGCGGGTCGGGAACTGGCGGCCGACATGGCCACGGACATCCTCATCATCGAGGACGAGCCGCTCATCGCCATGGATCTCGAGGCGCTGGTCGAAGGCCTCGGCCACAATGTTACGGGCGTCGCCCGCACGCGTACCGAAGCCGTCAAGCTCGCTTCGGCCAAGCAGCCGGGCCTGATTCTGGCGGACATCCAGCTTGCGGACGGCAGTTCCGGTCTGGACGCGGTCAACGATCTTCTCAAGGCGTTCGAGGTTCCGGTGATCTTCATCACGGCCTATCCAGAGCGCTTCCTGACCGGCGAGCGGCCCGAGCCGGCCTTCCTGATCGCCAAGCCGTTCCAGCCCGCGAACGTCTCCGCGGTCATCAGCCAGGCCCTGTTCTTCCAGCAGAGCGCAAGGCGTCGCGAGGCTCGTGCAGCAACGGCCTAATCCGAAGGCTCACTGGATTACCAAGTAATAGCCCGGCCTTAGGCCGGGCTTTTCTTTTATGATCGATGTAATGGACGCAAAAAAAGACGGGCTCAAAAGCCCGTCTAAGGTGCCGGCCAATGCACAAGGGGAATGCGGGGAGGACCAGGAGGCCGGTGCTTAAAGAACGCCCTATCGAAAACAAAGGTTCCAGCTTTTTTCCCTCCTTTTTATTCTTCACTCCTACGGAAGGTGACAGGAACATCAAAGATATGGTCGCGTTATTTTTTCGAATTGTTGAGCTGGAATAGCAGGAGAGAGGGATGTTCCGCACACCTGTGGCTTTGGTCGGATTGGCTGGGGCTTTCTTCGTGGCTGGAAGTTTTGCCCCTGCGTCGTTCAACATGCCCTCTCTGGTTCAATCGGAGGCGTTGGCGCTCTCAGGAGGCGTTCTCGCGAAGGGCGATCGCATCGCCGCGCCTGTTGCGGCAAGCCAGCCGACCACCGTCTCGATCGTGGAACTCGTCGGCGTATCCAATGCCGCCGTGATCCTGCGCGATCATGATGGGAAGGTGCTCTACAGGTCAGATCCTCGGACGGGGATCACGACCTTCGCCCGGGATACGGAGCTTCCGGTCGTCACCGTGAAGGACGAGGCGCAAGGCTCGGTCGCGCAGCACCCGGCCCGTCATCGGGAAGGCAGTGAAACGCCGCAGGAGCAGAAACCGAAGAGTCGCAATCCGGTCGGTTGCCTGGGCGATGTCAGTCCTCTCGCCAAGGCGAGCGCCAACCGCATGCCGAGCCTCTGCCTGGCGCTGCTCGACCAATCGCTGTCCTGACAGACCGGGCCATTATCCGCCGGCTTAAGAGGGTTTCCTGGACTGGCTTCGACAGCGCTCGGCAATCGTTGAGTTTTATCCTCTGAGCGGCGCCGTTCGAATGCAAGTCCAGGCCTCCCCGGCGTGCCTCATTTCTGCGGAACAATTTCTCCTAAAACTGGTTGCCTGTATCGGCATTTCGAGCGTCGCCCATGCCATGCTGAGCAGAGTTGAAGATGTTGTTCCTCAAAACTTAACAAGTATTCATATTGATCTTTCAAAGATAGACGCTCGATAACATTAGCTTGATCGGCCGCAATATTGGGAACGGCCACTGTTGTCGTGCGTTACATCCCAGCACGCCTCGGTGCACAACGCGATTTTCAATGGAACCTCAGGAGAATAACGCAATGCTGAAGAAGCATATGGCAGCTTGCCTTGTCGTGACGGCTTTCGCGGCTGCACCCGCCCTTGCGCAAACCTCGCCGTCCCCGTCGGCTCCGACCGACCGTCCGGCTGCCACGGGTTCCGGCAGCACCGGCGCCGGCTCGCCGGCCATGCAGCCGGGCTCGGCCGGTTCGTCCACTATGGGGCAATCGTCCACGGGGCAGTCTTCGACGACTATGAGCCAGAACAGCGTCTCGTCCGGCCAGTTCATGACTCAGATGCAATCCAACCAGCTCATGGCCTCCGACCTGATTGGCACCCGAGTCGTCAGCGCCAACAATGAATCCATCGGCGATGTCAATGACGTGATCCTGGATCGCAACGGTCAGGTCATGGCTGCGGTCGTCGGAGTGGGTGGCTTCCTCGGAATCGGTGAGAAGAATGTCGCCGTTCCGTTCAACTCGCTCGAGTTCATGAACGCTCAGCAGGCTCAGGCCCTGGACAGCAGCAGAAACGGCAACAGCAACGTGAATACGACCGGCTCGACGGCGACGGGCAACACGGCCTCGACCGGCATGGGTTCCGCTGCGTCGACCAATACGGCCACGTCTTCGAGCGACCAGAACGAGCCCGAGCGCGTCGTTCTCCGGATGACGAAGGCTGAACTTCAGGCCGCTCCGACCTTCGACAAGAAGGGCAATACCAATGCCAGCCGCCCGACGACCGGCACCACAGGCGCGGCCGGAGCGAACGGCGCGACCGGTAACACGACCGCTCCGCGGCAGTAAGCACAAGAGCGGTTCCTGCAGACAGGCGGCGCTTGGGGAAACCCAGGCGCCGTATCCTTTAGGGAAGGCCACAGGCGCCAAAACAAAAGGCGCAGCTGGATGAGCCGCGCCCTGAAGGTGCCAGTCCGAGGGGGCATTCGGACCAGTTGAATCAAGAACACGGCAGAAGCGACCGGGTTCCGGAAAATTTTCAAATCCCCGCAGCGTCGAACGAGCCGGACTTCTTGCCGCACAAGGAACTGGGAATAGGCGCATACGTTGCCGTTTCAAGCGCCAAGCGGAGGAAACACCAATGACAGCCACGAATGAACTGGATGCGGTGCTGTGCCAGGAAGAACTCCCGGACGAGTTTTCCCGGCTCACATCGAGTTCCTCTCCGCGGGACAAGCCCTCGGTGGCCTCCATGCTCAGCGGCATCATTCCGATATGCTCGCAGGATGAGGTAACATGTCCTCTGCTGCTGCGGCGGCATCTGCTGGTTCCCGCATGGCCCCATGTCGTGCCGACGGCAAGCAGTCCGCGTATGTGAGGTTGGAATTGATGGTTGAAGCATTCTCCTCTTCGTCAGCTCCCAGGTCGGTCGCCTTCCTGCTCCATCCGAGCATGGTTCCGGTGATCGACGTGTTCCGGTCGCTGAGCAGGCTTGAGGATCAATACGATCTGGCTCTTCTCGATGAGCCCGAACGGGGGCTGACGGCCTTTACCCAGCCTGAGGCGGCCAAGGCCATCGTGTCCGATGCCTTGTTGCTTGCCTTCGCCCTGACCAGGCAAAGGGGCAGGCCGTTTTGCCACCGGCCCGTCGGCTCCCGGCATGGGAGCTTGGACGAGTATTGCCTGCTGGCGCTGATCGGTTCATCCCGCAACGGCGTGTCGGACGTCACCCGGGAGGCGGCTGCATTGCTGGACGTCGTGTCGCTCGATTTCATGGTGTCCCTTGCCGGAGAAATCGGCCGCCAGATGGATCTCGGAACACTCGTCTTCGAGCGCCCGAGCCTGTCCGAATTCAGGGCCTTGATGGGCTATGGCCCGTCCGAGGAAGTGCTGATCGAGGCGGTGCTGGGCAAGGCTGAGTTCAACTTCCGAAGCTAGCCCCGTCCGAGGCGAAAAGCATTCCTTCCCTGTGAAATCCCAGTTCGGACGGCTGTTCAGTCGTTTCTCCTGCTGTCACCATATGGAATGTGTTCACCCATCCTCCAGGGCTACGGAATGACTCTTGTCGGGCCTTCAGCGTGAGCCGCGTCGCTGCTTTTGCCCTGATGGCGCTCATCTGGGGATTGACGTGGCTGCCCATGAAGGTGGCCTCGGAGGTCGTCCCTCCGATCTTTCTCGCCGCGATGCGTTTTCTGCTGGCTGCGCCGTGCTTCCTGGCGGTCGCGCTGACGCAGGGCCTGTCGCTGCGTCCCGGCCCGTTCGGCCGCATTGCGGCCGCCTCACTGCTCATCACCACGGGTTGCTACGGTTTTCTGTTCTGGGGCGTCGCGCGGGCGCCGAGCGGTCTTTCGGCCATCGTGAACCTGTCGTTGATGCCGATTTTCCTGGTGATCATCGGGCGGCTCTACGGTCAGGAGCGGATCACAGGGCGCCGGGTTGCTGCGATCGGGCTCGGCATCCTGGGGCTCGTCCTTCTGTTCTCCGGCCGCACGGGCTCGACTCAGGACGGCGCGGCGTCTGCTCTCGGACTCGTCGCCGTGGCCATCGGGACCGTTTCCTATGCCTGGGGCTCGATCATCAGCCGACCGTTGACCCTGTCCATGCCGCCCCTGGTGCTCGCCTTCTGGCAGAGCCTGATAGGCGGCATGGCGCTCGTGCCTGTGTCCGTGATTATAGAAGGATCCGATCCGGCCCATTTCGCAGGGCTTGCCGATTCGAGAGCCATCTTTGGCCTTGCCACTCTGGTATTGGGCGGGTCGCTGATCGCTTTCTGGATCTACCTCGCTCTCGTGCGCGACTGGGGCGCGTTTAAGGCGGGGCTTTATGCCTTCGTCAGCCCGGTGATCGCCGTTGCGGTGGGCGTCGCCTATGCAGGCGAGCCGTTCGGCTGGGCTGAAGCCGTTGGAATGGGGATCATGCTGGGCGCAACGGCACTGTCCTTATCGGAGCGCAAATCCACGAAAACAAATCTTTCGGGATAAGGCGGCCGTAAGATCTCGAATGAAGAATCCAAAAGTAAAGGGGCCGGCAAGCGGCCCCTAAACCGATGTGCATCAGAAATAAGTTATTCCTGATTGCCGCGGGTATTGCCCGAGGCCTGACCGCCCTTGCGGCCGGCTTCCGAAGCGAGTTCGCGGTCCTGGGAGAAGGAACGCTTCTCGGCGGGAACGCTCTTGCCGCCTTTGCTGGCGATTTCGCGCTGCCGGTCAGAATCCATCGACGCGAAGCCACGCTTCGAGGTCGAACCACCTGCCATTTATGCCTCCTTATCAATGGTGTCCGTGCTTCTTCAACCGCAAGGGGATTCGATGGTTCCGGTTGGTCAGGGCCAACCTTTGCAAAAATTTTCAGAAAATATTCAGCTCTCATGAATTGTTAGGCTTAGACTTGGCAATTCTCGTGAACTAAACGTGGCAACAACTTGTTCTTGGGAATAAGAACCGCGCAGGTACTTACCCTGATACCCGCTGCCGGAATGCGTTCTATTTGCGAATATATCAGCCGCAAAAGGTATGTAGTTGATCCTTGAGGAAATCCGCCGAGCACTTCACAGGCATGGGGCACCCGGTTTTCGGGAGAGATGATTATCCATCGCTATCGCGATAAAAAGCGTGTCGCAGGCGCTTTGACAGGCGCCCTAGGGAATCGGTGATCAGGAGGAGAGGGCGGGATGACCTACGACGACAATAACGTGTTCGCGAAGATCCTACGTGGGGAGCTTCCGTGCCATAAGGTCTATGAAACGGACCGCATCCTGGCCTTCATGGACGTGATGCCGCGGGGCGACGGACATGTGCTGGTGATCCCGAAGACCAAGGCGCGCAATCTGCTCGATGTGAAGCCCGACGATCTGGCGGAGCTCGCCAAGGCGGTCCAGATCGTCGGCAAGGCCGCGAAGACGGCGCTCTCGGCCGATGGTTTGACCATTCAGCAATTCAACGAGAGCGCGGGCGGGCAGGTGGTCTTCCACATCCACTTCCATGTGCTTCCCCGCTTCGAGGGCGTGGCCCTGAAGCCCCATTCGGGCCAGATGGAAAAGCCCGAGATTCTGGCGGACTTTGCGGCCAAGATCCGGGCGGCGCTACCGGCGGCGTG
Source organism: Microvirga sp. 2MCAF35 (assembly GCF_052115545.1). NCBI lineage: Bacteria > Pseudomonadati > Pseudomonadota > Alphaproteobacteria > Hyphomicrobiales > Methylobacteriaceae > Microvirga > Microvirga sp. 2MCAF35. The sequence goes on along the minus strand of NZ_JBFRGW010000030.1, from coordinate 27,433 downwards.
ATGGGGTTAGGATCGCGATCTTACGGCTCTACGTCATCACCTGCCTTGTGCCGGTGATCTCGCTTCGGTGAAGCGCGGCGTATTACAGAACCGGGATGGCCGGGACGAGCCCGGCCATGACGTGGAGAGAGGTCACTCCACCCAATCGAGGGAGCGGGCGACGGCCTTGTCCCAGACGGCATTCAGCTGCTCGCGGCGGGACGGGGCCATATTCGGCGTCCAACGTCGGTCGACGGCCCAGTTCTGCACGAGTTCGTCCGTTCCGCTCCAGAAGCCCGTAGCCAAGCCGGCCGCGTAGGCGGCGCCCAGAGCCGTGGTTTCGATCACCCTGGGACGGACCACGGGGACGTTCAGGATATCGGCCTGGAACTGCATCAGGAGCTCGTTCACGACCATGCCCCCGTCCGTGCGCAGCTCCTTGACGGCAATTCCGGTATCCTTGGTCATGGCGTCCAGCACCTCGCGGGTCTGGAAGGCTGTGGCTTCGAGCGCCGCGCGGGCGATGTGGCCCTTGTTGGCGAAGCGGGTCAGGCCGCCGACCAGGCCGCGGGCATGGGAATTCCAGTGCGGCGCGTAGAGGCCCGAGAAGGCCGGCACGATGGTCACGCCGCCATTGTCCTCGACGCCACGGGCAAGGGTCTCGATCTCGGTGCTCTCCCGGATCAAGCCGAGATTGTCGCGCAGCCATTGCACGAGGGCGCCCGCAATGGCGATGGAGCCCTCCAGGGCGTAGACGGTCTTTCCCTGGCCGAAGCGATAACCCACGGTGGTGAGCAGGCCGCATTTCGAAGGGTAGGGGGTCTCGCCGGTGTTCATGAGCATGAAGCAGCCGGTGCCGTAGGTGTTCTTGGCCTCGCCCTGCTGGAAGCAGGCCTGTCCCACGAGGGCCGCCTGCTGGTCGCCGAGAATGCCCGCGATGGGAACACCCGCGAGGCCGTCGGTCGCCTCGCCATAGACCTCGCTCGACGAGCGGATCTGGGGCAGGCAGGCCTTCGGGATATCGAAGAGACCCAGGATCTCCTCATCCCAGTCGAGGCTCTTGAGGTTCATGAGCTGGGTGCGGCTGGCATTGGTCACATCGGTGATGTGGCAGCCGCCATTGACGCCGCCCGTCAGGTTCCAGACCAGCCAGGTGTCGATGTTCCCGAACAGCACGTCGCCGGCGGCAGCCTTGTCCCGGGCTCCCGGCACGTTGTCGAGCAGCCAGCGCAGCTTCAGCCCGGAGAAATAGCTCGCCAGCGGCAGGCCGGTCTTGTCGCGCAGGCGGTCGTGACCGCCATCACGGGCGAATTCCTCGACGATGGAATCGACGCGGGTGTCCTGCCAGACGAGGGCGTTGTGGAGGGGCTTGCCGGTGCGGCGGTCCCAGATCAGCGTGGTTTCCCGCTGGTTGGTGATGCCGATGGCCGCGAGGTCCTGGGGCCTCAGGCCCTTCTTCTCCAGGGCCTGTTGGATCACCTCCTGGGTGTTGCGCCAGATTTCGAGCGGATCGTGTTCCACATGGCCGGGTCCGGGATAGATCTGCTCGTGTTCCTTCTGCCCGACGGAGACGATCGCTCCGGCCTTGTCGAACACGATGAAGCGCGAGCTGGTCGTGCCCTGGTCGATGGCGCCGACGTACTGAGCCATGTCCTTCCCCAATGTCATTGCGCTGCGACGGACGCGGCGTTCTTCTTGGCCAAATAGGCATCGATCTTGGCCGCAGCGTCAACCGGCACATGCAGCCCGAGCTTCGAGCGGCGCCAGAGGATGTCCTCGGCCGTGCGCGCCCATTCGCGGCGCACCAGATAATCGACCTCCGCGCCCGTCAGCCCGGCGCCGAAATCATCGCCGAGATCGGCCATGGACTTCGCCGGGCCGAGAAGCTCTTCCATCCGCGTGCCATAGGCGCGGGCCAGGCGATGGGCAAGCTGCTCGGGCAGGAAGGGCCAGCGCTGGCGTACGGTGGCGAAGAAGCGGTCGAAATCCGCATCGGGCATGTCGCCGCCCGGCATCTTGGCGTCTTCCGTCCAGGCGGGCTTCATGTTCGGGAAGAAGGGCTTCAGCTCTTCGAGCGCATGCTCGGCGAGCTTGCGGAAGGTGGTGATCTTGCCGCCGAAGATCGACAGGACCGGCGCCCGGCCTTGGGGGGCGTCGAGATCGAACACGTAGTCGCGGGTCACCGCGGACGCATTGCTCGAACCGTCGTCGAAGAGCGGGCGCACGCCCGAATAAGTCCAGACCACGTCGGCGGGCGTGACCTGCTTCTTGAAGAAGTGGTTCACGACGTTGCAGAGATACTGGATCTCGTCCTGGCTGATCTCGACCTTCTTGTCGGGAACGGATTCGACCGGGATGTCCGTCGTGCCGATCAGGGTGAACTTCTCCTGATAGGGGATCGCGAAGACGATGCGCTTGTCCGTGTTCTGGAGGATGAAGGCTTCCTTGGTGCCGAAAAGCTTCGGCACCACGATGTGGCTGCCCTTCACCAGACGCACGTTCTTGCTGGTGTTGAGCCCGAGCTTGGCGTTGAGGACGTCGGCGACGAAAGGACCGCCCGCATTGACGATGACCTTCGCGCGAACGTCTTGGGTCTCGCCGGTGGTCACGTTCTGGAGGGTCGCCACCCAGGTGTCGCCGTCCCGCCGGGCGGAGACGAGCTTCGTGCGGACCCGGATGTCGGCGCCCTTCTCGAACGCGTCGATGGCGTTGAGGGCCACCATGCGGCTGTCCTCGACCCAGCAGTCGGAATAGACGAAGGCGGTGTCGAAACCGGGCTTCAGGGCTTGGCCGGCGGGGTGCCGGGTGAGCTTGATCCCCTCGGTTCCAGGCAGCTTCTTGCGCGGTGCGAGGTGGTCGTACATGAACAGGCCGAGGCGCACGAACCAGGCCGGGCGGATGCCCTTCTCGTGGGGCAGGATGAAGCGCAGGGGCCAGATGATGTGGGGGGCGGAGTTGAGCAGGCGCTCGCGTTCGAAGAGCGCCTCGCGCACCAGCCGGAACTCGTAATATTCCAGGTAGCGCAGGCCGCCATGGATCAGCTTCGTCGAGGCGGAGGAGGTGTAACCGGCCAGATCGCCCTGCTCGCAGAGCACGACCGAGAGGCCCCGGCCCACCGCGTCGCGCGCGATGCCCGCGCCATTGATGCCGCCGCCCACAATCAGAAGATCAGTCACTGTCGTCACGAAACCCGTCTTTCTTCAAAACCAAGCCATTCTGCAGCTCAGCAAATGAGTTCTTTAGCCGTCTAAGGCAAGTGAATTTTCGGGCTTTTCATGAGCCCTTTGAAACACAAGCACAAGCACGAAGAAACCCAGCGCAAGGAGCGACATGCCTAAACAGAGAGCGATGACGGCCGTATAGCCGCCCCACCAGGCCCAGAGCGCCCCGAAGATGAAGGGAGCCGCCGCCGTGGTGAGGCGGACCGGCATGGCGATCATGCCCTGGACCGTGCCGTAGCTCTCGCGGCCGAACAGCTCGGATGGGAGCAGGGCCCGGACGATGGTCATCATCCCGTTCGAGGCCCCGAACAGCACGGCGAAGACCACGACCAGCCAGAAGCCTGCCGGCGTGAAGGGCAGGATGGCGAAGGCGACGGCTCCCAAGGCCAGCACGATGATGCCGAGCCCCCTCATGCCGAAGGCACGCTCCCCGAAGGCCATGCCGAAGCGGCCGACGACCTGGGCCGGCCCGATGAGGGAGAACGCCGCGACCGCCATTTCAAGGGTGAAGCCTTTCTCCACGAGAAGCGGGATCAGATGGATCGGCAATCCTGCCGCGATGATGCCCTGCAGAACGGATGAGGCGACGAAGCACCAGAAGGACGCCCGCCGGAGAACCCACCGGGCATTCACGGGAGCGGGGTGGCCCGGTCCGGCACCGGCATGGGGCGGAGTCCGGGGCGGCGCGCTCGGGATCATCAGCGCGTGCAGGGCCGCGCAGACGAAGATGTTGAAGCCGGCCAGGACCAGGAGGGCACTCCGCCAGCCAAGATGCTCGATGAGCACGTGGGTGAGGGGAATGAAGACCGTGCTGGCGAAGCCTCCCACCAGGGTCATGAAGGTGATGCCCCGGCGGGCCATGAAGCCGAGCCTGCGGGTCAGCACGGCGAAACCCGGTTCGTAGAAGACCGTGCTCATGGTGATCCCCATGGCAATCCAGATCAGCACGAAAGCGGCGTAGCTCCCGACCCAGGACCAGAGCAGCAGGAGGATCCCGGCGAGCAGGGAGCCGCCCGTCATCACCGTGCGGCCATAGCCGAGGTCGATGAGCCGTCCCACCGGGACGGCACAGAAGGCCGAGGTTCCCAACGCCAGGGAATAGGCGGCCATCATTTCCGACTTGCCCCAGCCGAGCTCCCGGCCCATCGGATCGACGAACAGAGCGAAGGCATAGAAGATCGTGCCGTAGGAGATCAGCACGTTCAGCGAGAGCGCGGAAACGAAGGCCCAGGGCATGCGGGCGGGGGCGGACATGATCAATCTTCCAGCCGAAGGGCTCTTTGGGTAGCAGAACGATCAGTACTGAATCCTGAAGCCGGCTAACACTTTCCTTGATAGCCTGACCTTGCGGAAGTCGGCAATCCACGCATCGGCGAGATGAGAGAGATGGAGGGAGGTGCCAATTCCAACCACTTTTGCCCCCGCATCTCGACCGGCCCGCAGGCCCGCTTCGGCATCCTCGAAAACGATGGCCTCATCGATAGCACATCCAAGTCGTCGTGCTGCCAAGCGGTATCCTTCAGGATCAGGTTTGCTCCGCTCGACATCGTCGGCCGCGATGAGGGTTTCTGGCCGGGGCAAGCCTGCAGCTTCAAGCCATTGTTCTGCGATGAAGCGCTTTGCAGAGGTCACGATGGCCCATTCGGTCGAGCGAAGCTGGGCCAGAAAGTCCTCGGCACCCGGAGCGGCCTTGATCCCTTTTGTCTTTTTGGCGGCCTGCTCGTTGACCCAAGCCGTCTCCGCATCGCGGTCGATGCAGTCGGGCGCAAAGAGGCGAACCGTCTCGGACGCCTGCCGTCCGTGGGCTTTGGCGAGCACGGCTTGCCTGTCGAGGCCATGCCTATCAGCCCAACGGTGCCAGATCTCTTCGATTATCGCATTGGAGTCGATTAAGGTGCCGTCCATATCGAACAGAAAGACCTTACCTTGCATGGTCCCGCATTTCCCCGATCGTATTCGCTAAGTCAAACTTTTTGGCATTGTTGTTCTGTTTCGAAACTTTATGTCAGGTCTTGCGGTTGACGGACAGGTCATAAACCTCCATATGCACAGCAGGCGACGGCGCTCGATCACCGAGACGCTTGAGCGGGACTGCGTGACGGATATTCGCGAAACGGCGAAGACCCCGGTCCCCTTCTTCAATCGCTCAACCATACGACGGCCCCATCACGCGGGCTCTCGCCTCAAGAGCCCTGAAGCGCCTTTGCTTTTCAGCCGAACCTGCTTTGCGGCTCACCGCATCCGTTCGAAAGACGATCCACTTTGACACTCTTCACCGATTTCGGATTGGCCCAGCCGATCCTGAAGGCCCTGTCTGCCGAAGGCTATGAGAAGCCCACGCCGATCCAGGCCCAGACCATTCCCTATGCCATGGAAGGCCGCGACGTCTGCGGCATCGCCCAGACCGGCACCGGCAAGACGGCCGCCTTCGCGCTGCCGATCCTGCATCGCCTGAACGCGAACCCGAAGCCGCGCAAGCCGAAAAGCCCGCGCGTCCTCGTGCTCAGCCCGACCCGCGAGCTGTCCGGCCAGATCGCCGACAGCTTCAAGGCTTATGGCCGCAACCTGCGCCTTTCCACGGAGGTGGTGTTCGGCGGCGTCACCATCTCCCGCCAGGAGAAGGCGCTGGCCCAAGGCGTCGACATTCTCGTCGCCACGCCCGGCCGTCTGATCGACCTCGTGGACCGCAGGGCCCTGTCGCTGCGTGATATCGAGATCCTCGTCCTCGACGAGGCCGACCAGATGCTCGATCTCGGCTTCATTCATGCGCTCAAGCGCATCGTGACCCTGCTGCCGAAGGACCGCCAGAGCCTGTTCTTCTCGGCCACCATGCCGAAGACGATCTCGACGCTGGCCGATTCCTTCCTGCGCGACCCGGCCCATGTGGCCGTCACCCCTGTGGCGACGACCGCCGAGCGTGTCGAGCAGAGCGTGATCTTCGTGCAGACCGGCCGCAAGCAGGTCCTGCTCGAGACGCTCCTGCGCGATCCGTCCATCGACCGCGTTCTCGTCTTCACCCGCACCAAGCACGGGGCGGACAAGGTGGTGCGTGGCCTCGACAAGGCCGGCATCGCGGGTGCCGCCATTCACGGCAACAAATCTCAGCCGCAGCGCGAACGTGCGCTGGCGGGCTTCCGTGACGGCTCCTGCCGCGTGCTCGTGGCGACGGATATCGCTGCGCGCGGCATCGACGTCGACGGCGTGACGCACGTCATCAACTACGACCTGCCGAACGTGCCGGAATCCTATGTCCACCGCATCGGCCGCACGGCCCGCGCCGGGGCGACCGGCCTCGCCATCTCGTTCTGCAACGACGAAGAGAAGGCGTACCTGAAGGATATCGAGAAGCTGACCCGCCTGAAGGTGCCGGTCATGCCTCTGCCGGAGGGGCTGCCCGCCGCTTCTGCCGTTTCCGAGACGTCGGAGCGCCGCGAGCCGCAACGCGGACGTCCGGCTCCCCATGCCCGTGGGCATCAGGGCCATGGCCAGCCGCGCAGCGCCGATCCGAACGCCGACCGAGGGCCCAAGCGTCGTCGCGGTCGCGGCGGCAAGCCGGGCGGCAACGCCCAACCGCAGGGCGGCCAGCCGAGCGGAAACCAGCAGAGGCCCGCACAGGCCCCGCGCCCGGCCCAGGGACAGCGTCCTGCGCAAGGCCAGCGCCCCGCGCAGGGAAAGCCAGCCTCCGGCCGTCAGGACGGACGCCGTGGGGATGGTGCTCAGGTGGCTTGGCTCGAGAAGAGCCCCCGCCGCCGCTAAGGCAAGACATTCGGAAAAGGCGCCTTCGGGCGCCTTTTTTCGTTGGGAGACACGCGCATTTCCCTCCCCACAAGGGGGAGGAGAGCTTAAGCGCGATCTCGTCAACGGGCAGCATCATGGCATAGGATCTGCCGCCTTTTTCCAACCTCCACGGAGACATCTCTCGATGGCCAAACGGGCCGGAAGTGCCGACCTGCCGCTCCATAGCGGCCATGTCCCCAAGTGGCTGGCCGACCGGATGACGCGCCTCGGCGGCGTGGTGAGCGAGGCGATCGTGCATCATTACGGGCGCGACGAGCTGCTGCGCCGGCTTGCGCATCCGTTCTGGTTCCAGTCATTCGGGGCCGTGATGGGGATGGACTGGCATTCCTCCGGCATCACCACCAGTGTCATCGGAGCCCTGAAGCGGGGGCTGACGCCCCTGTCGAAGGAGCTTGGGATCCATGTCTGCGGCGGGCGAGGACGGCACTCGCGGCAGACGCCGCATGAGCTGATCGCCATCGGCGAGCGCGTCGGCTTCAATGGTTCGGCCCTGGCGGATGCCAGTCGGCTCGTGGCGAAGGTCGACAGCGCGGCGATCCAGGACGGCTTCGACCTTTACCTCCACGGCTTCATCGTCACGGACGACGGCAAATGGGCCGTTGTCCAGCAGGGGATGAACGACGCAAGCCGGCAGGCCCGCCGCTATCACTGGCTGTCCGAGGATCTTGAGAGCTTCGTCGACGAGCCGCACACGGCTATCGACGGAAAAGGGCAGGGCACCATCGTCAACCTCACCGACCGGCGGGCGGAAGCTTCGCGGCGGGCTCAGATCAAGATCCTGGATACCCTCGGACCTGACAACATCGCCCGCAAGTTCCTGGCTCTCGAAGAGCGCGAAGCGGATAGCGCCCCCGCGGCAAGCCCGCAGCCCCTGCTGCCGCATCTCGTGATGCCGGAACATCACGATGTTCGCGCAAAGGACGTGGTGCTGCGGCGGCTGCACGGGACCCTCGCGGCGGCGGCCGACCGGGGGCCGACCGACTTTCCCGACCTGCTGATGACACCGGGTGTCGGCCCTCGAACCGTGCAGGCGCTCGCCATGGTGGCGGAGGTCGTCCACGGCACGCCCTGCCGCTTCAGCGACCCGGCCCGCTTTTCCTTCGCCCATGGCGGCAAGGACCGGCATCCTTACCCAGTGCCGGTACGGGTCTACGACGAGACGATCCGCGTGCTGAAATCGGCCGTCCAGAAGGCGAAGCTCGGGCAGCAGGAAGAGCTGTTCGCTCTCAAGCGCCTCGACGATCAGGCCCGCCAGCTTGAGCGTCATGCCACGGGACCCGATGTGGAGGAGCACATCAGGCAGGAGCGCGCCCGGTCGCATTCCTACGGCGGACGCTCCGTCTTCGGAGACGAGCCACCGCCCGGCAAGACGGTTTAGCGCTGCGCCTTCTGGAGCAGGCTCTTGTCCAGCATCACGTGGACGCCCTTGTTGCCGTTGACCACCTGGGTGATGCGCAAGTCGGCCGCGAGGCTGCACAGGGCGTAGGCCTCCGCCTTGGTGATGCCCGTGCGGGCGACGATCAGATCAATCATGGTGCGCAGCGCGATGACGACGCAATCGTCGAGGTCCGGATCGAATGCCATGGTCATGACATGCGTCGGCGTCTCGGCCATGGGCCAGGTCAGGTGCATATCCTCGCGCAGGTGCAGCTCGAAGGTGCCGATCAGGCCGGTCTCGATGGCCGTGACGCAGACCTCGCCATCGCCCTGAACCCCATGCCCATCGCCGACAGAGAACAGGGCGCCGTCGTGATGGATCGGCAGGTAGAGGGTCGTTCCCGCGACAAGCTCTTTGTTGTCGAGATTGCCGCCGTTTCGGCGCGGCGGCAGGGTGCTCAAGCTGCCCCACGCGGCGGGAGGCGCCACCGCCATCACGCCGAAGAACGGCTTCAGGGGCAGTTCGAGGCCCCATGGCAACCGGCCGGTCATCCGCTCGCGGTCGAGCGGGATGGTCATGGCGTGCATCTCGTCGAAATCGTCCGGCAGGGCGCCTTTCTGTGGGGCTGAATAGGTGAAGCCCCAGTCGTAATGCAGCGCGATGTCCCTGATGCGGACTTCGAGGACCTGACCGGCCTTGGCCCCCCGGACGGCGACCGGGCCGGTGCAGATGTGGCCCGGCAGTTTCGGCTTATGGGCCGCATGGATGTCCGTCAGCGCTTGCGGAACCGCGAAGGGCTCCTTCGGCATCGCTTCCGGACCGCCCGACACGGTCGAGATCGTGACCGTGTCGCCGGAATCGATCGTCAGCAGCGGCTTCAGATTCGCGTCGAAATAGCCCCAGTGAATGGTCTCCGGGGAAGCATCAATCCGGTAATCGGCCACGAAACACCTCTGCCATCGCTCTCAATGCAGGATGTCTCGCATTCCCCTGGGTGAAGAACAACACGTCTTCCGGCTAATGGTAAGGATCCGCCGCGTCGCGCAGCCCATCGCCCATGAAGTTGAAGGCGAGCACGACGATCACCACGGGCACCATTGGGAAGAGCAGCCAGGGATGAAGCTGCACGGCCGCAAGGTTCTGCGCCTCGTTCAGCAGCACGCCCCAACTCGTCACCGGTGGACGCAGCCCCAACCCTAGGAACGAGAGAGCAGTCTCGCCAAGAATCATGGACGGGATCGAGAGCGTCGCCGAGGCGATCAGGTGGCTCATGAAGTTCGGGATGAGGTGGCGCGCGATGATGCGCTGCTTGGAGGCGCCCATCAGCTCCGCGGCTTTCACGAAATCCTCCTCGCGCAGCGACAGCAATTTGGAGCGCACGGCACGCGCGAGCCCCGGCCAGTCGAGCAGTCCGAGGATGATCGTGATGCCGAAGAACACCAGGATCGGGCTCCAGTTCGCCGGGAGGGCGGCGGAGAGCGCGAGCCAGAGAGGCAGCTCCGGCAGGGAGCGCAGGATCTCGATCATGCGCTGGATCACGTGATCGACCCAGCCGCCGAGATAGCCGGCAAGGCCGCCGAAGAAGAGGCCGAGCGCGAACGACACGGCGATGCCGACGATGCCGATGGTGAGCGAGATCCGCGCACCGTAGATGATGCGCGAGAGCAGGTCGCGCCCGAGCCGGTCCGTGCCGAGCAGGAACATCGTGCCGTCTCCCGGAGGGCAGACCAGGTGGAAGTTCATCTCCCACATGCCCCAGAACTGGTAGCTATCGCCCCGGCAAAGGAAACGGATCGGCTGCGGTTTAGATCTATCCGGCGTGTAAACGCGTCGGAAGTTCTCCAGGTCGAAGCTGTAGGAATAGGGATAGGTGAAGGGCCCGACGAAGCGGCCTTCATGCATCAGGTGAACGGCCTGCGGCGGCGCATAGAGGAAGTCGCCGTGACGCTGGGTCTGGTTGTAGGGCGCGACGATCTCGACGAAGGGGACGAGACCGTAGAAGACGAGCAGCACGAAGGCGGCCGCCACGGCGACCTTGTGGCGGCGGAACTTCCACCACATCAGCTGCCAGGACGAGGCGCGGTAGAAGCTCTCGCTTTCCGCCCCGACCGGTTCGGTCTTGCCGGGATCGAAAGGAGCCGGATCGACGTAGTGGCGCCTGGAGGGGAGAGCCGTATTCATCGTCCGCCTCCCATCCGGATCCGTGGATCGAGCCAAGCCAGCAGAAGATCGGAAATCAGCATTCCGACGACCGTCAGCACCGCGACGAACATGAGGATGAAGCCGGCGAGGAACTGATCCTGACTTTTCAGCGCGCTCAGCAGGATCGGACCGACAGTCGGCAGGCTCAGGACCAGGGATACGAGAACCGACCCGGAGACCAGATGCGGCAGCAGGTTGCCGATATCGGCGATGAACGGGTTGAGCGACATGCGGAAGGGATATTTCAACAGGGCCTTGGTGGGCTCGAGCCCCTTCGCCTTCGCGGTCACGTAGTATTGCTTGCCGAGTTCATCGAGGAGGTTGGCGCGCATGCGCCGGATCATGGCCGCCGTGCCGCCGAGACCGATCACGACGGTCGGGACCACGAGATGCGAGAGCAGGGACTGCGTCTTGTCCCAGGTCCAGGGCTCGCCCGAATATTGCGCATCGTAGAGCCCGCCGATGGAAATGCCGAACCAGCGGTTCATGTAGTAGAGCAGGATCAGCGCGAGCAGGAAGCTCGGGGTCGCAAGTCCGATATAGCCGATGAAGGTGGCGAGATAATCGCCGACGGAATATTGGCGCGTCGCCGAATAGATCGCGATAGGGATCGACACGACGTGGATGAAGATCACCACGGCGAGATTGACGAGAAGCGTCAGCCACAGGGCGTCGCCGATCACCTCCACCACCGGCTTGTCGTATTCGAAGGACCAGCCCCAATCGCCCTGCAGCAGGCCGGAAAAGCCGTTCGGCCCGGGCATGACGCCGATCCACACGAGGTATTGCTGCCAGGCGGGCTTATCGAGCCCGTACTGCCTGATGAGGAATTCGGCTTTGGCGATGGAGGCGGATTCGCCCTGCGCCCTCAGTTCGGCGATCTGATTGGTCAGAAAGTCGCCCGGCGGCAGCTTGATGATGAAGAAGACCAAGGCCGATATGATCAGCAAGGTCACCGCCATGGTGACGACGCGACGTGACAGGAAACGGATCATCGACGGGCCTCTTTGCCGGCGGCTTTGTTCCAGTGGATTTCATCCAGGCGATAGATGCCCAGCATGGCCGTCGGCTCCCAGCTGTAGAGTTCCTTGGCAGGCAGGCCCTCGAGCCCATTGCGGACGACGATGGGCTGCAGCGCGCCGGAGATGGTGCCAATGGCCCATTGATTCTCCGCATGGTTGCGCAGCATCTCGCTCCAGGCGTCCCGCTGCACCTGCCGGTTCCCGGTGCCCATCCAGGTCGTATAGAGATCGAGCAGGCGCTGGGCTTCGGGGATGTCCACCTGTTCGCCGTTCTTGCCTTTGGTCTCCACGTGCTGACCCCATTTCGGCCAAGTGTAATTGTCCTGGCGCATGGGGGCTAGTTCGGTCGGCGGCATGATCGCCGTCGGGACCGCATTGTCGAGGCCCGGAGCGGCCACCATCACGGTCAGCCCGGCATAGGAGCGGTTACGCAGCACCGTGCGATCCTGCGGCTTCACGAAGAGCCTTACGCCGATCTCGCGCCAGAACTCGCCGATCAGGGTCAGGCCATCGACCACGAGGCTGCTCTCGCCGTCGGTTTCGACGATGATTTCCAGCTCACGCCCGTCAGGCAACAGGCGGATGCCTGCTCCGTTGCGTTTCGTCAGCCCGATCTCGTCGAGGAGGCGCGAGGCCTCCGCCGGGTCGTACCCGGCATTCATCGTGCGCAGCTCCTCCTTGAAGAGCGGGCTTTCCGACACGATGGTGTTGTTGCCCTCGGTGCCGAGCCCGAAGAGCAGCGCATTGTTCAGCGTCTTGCGGTCGATGCCGAGCGACAGGGCGCGGCGGAAGCGGACGTCCCGGTTCAGCTGGCGCCAGACTGGATCCACGGTGTTCAGATTGGGATAGAGCGCAAGCTCGGTGCCCCGGGCATAGGGCCAGAGCAGGGTCTTGTAGCCTTTCGCCTTCTCGCCCTCCTTCAGCACCGGGATGTCGCTCATGGAGAGACCCCGGAACAGGAGGTCGACCTCGCCCGCATTGGCTTTGGCGGCGAAGAGGCCGGGGGCCGAGACGTCCATGATGAGCCGGTCCACGTAAGGGAGCTGCAGTCCCTGGCCGTCGACGCGGTGGTAATAGGGATTACGCTCGAAGATGAAGCGGTTCGCTGGAGCCGCATTCATCACACGCCAGGGCATGAGAGTAGGCAGAGCCGGGTTCGTCTGCTCCTTCATGTCGTCCATGCGGTTGTGCAGGGCTGCCCAGGATTTCAGCTTCTGCTGCTTTGCCTTTTCGTCGAGAGCGGCCTTGTCGGCATATTTGGCGTGGAATTGCTTGAGATAGGCGGATGCCCGGTAAATGCCGGGATCGAGCGGCCCGGCCAGTTGCGGCAGGAAACGCGGATTGGGCTTGTCCCAGGTATATCGCACCGTCCGTTCGTCGAGAACCTCGAAGCGCGGAGGCTTGCCGTCCACCATCATGAATTCCGGCGGCCCGGCCGGCGAGAGGTCCTGGTTCTGCGCCACGTCCTCCCAGTAGTAGCGGAAATCCTCCGCCGTGAAGGGCGAGCCGTCCGACCAGCGATGGCCGGCCCGCAGGGTGAAGGTGAAAACCCGGTCGTCCTCGTCGTCGAGTTTTTCCAGGAGATCGGGCTGAAGTTGCAGATCCTGGTCGTAGCCGACGAGGCGGGTATAGGTGAAGGTCGAGATGTAGCGGATGTCGCGTGCCCGCGGCACCAGGGTCACGATGTCGCCGCCGTACTGGCCCGTGGACTTGACCACGATGGGATCTTTCGGAAGCCGCTCCGCCAGCGGCGGCAGCTTCTTGTCCTTCACCTGCTCGGCGAAGAACGGCGCGTCCTTGAAGTCCTGCGCCATCGCTGGCAGCGCCAGCAATCCGAGCGCGAGGGCAAGGGCGAGCTTTTGTGTTCGGGCTTTGAGCAGCATCACGCAGCCTCCCGGGCTGTCAGGTGCCCCAGGCGAACCTTGTGGCCAGGTTCGATTTCTTTCATCACGCCGAATTCGCCAGGCTTGATGCGGAAGGGTTCGGGCCATTCCGACGGCTGCGAGAAGCGGCCGCTCCGCAGTTTGGCGAAATCCAGAGGCCGGTCGATGTCCGGATCCGGCACGGCGGCAAGCAAGGCCTGTGTATAAGGATGAACGGGGTTGCGGAACAGGGAGGATTTCGGCGCTTCCTCGACGATGTAGCCCCGGCACATGACCGCGATGGTATCGGCGATGTAGTCCACGACCGCGAGATTGTGGGAGACGAAGAGATAGGACAGGCCGAGGGCCGATTGCAGGTCCTTGAGCAGGTTGAGGACCTGGGCCTGCACGGACACGTCCAGTGCGGAAACCGGCTCGTCGCAGAGCAGCACCCGCGGCTCGAGGGCGAGTGCCCGGGCGATGCCGAGGCGCTGGCGCTGACCGCCGGAGAAGGAATGCGGATAGCGCCTCAACGCGCGCTGATCGAGCCCCACCATGTCGAGAAGCTGCTTCACCCGTGCATAGCGGTCGTCCGAGGTGCCGATGTTGTGGATGCGCAGGGGTTCCGTCAGAAGCTCATAGACCGTCATGCGCGGGTTGAGGGAGGAGAACGGGTCCTGGAAGATGAACTGTACGGAGCGGCGATAGGTGGTCAGTGCATCGCCTTCCAGCTTGTGCACGTCCTTGGGTCCCGTACCGTCGTCGAACAGCACCCGACCCGAATTGGGCGTGAGCGCACGCATGATCATCTTGGACACGGTGGTCTTGCCGCAGCCGGACTCGCCCACGAGCCCCAGGGTCTTGCCGGCAGGAAGGGTCAGGTCCACCTCGCTGACGGCGCGGATCTCCTGGAGCTTGCCGGAGAACCAGCCCGACCGGAGCGTGAAGCATTTGGTGAGATGTTCGGCCTTCAGGATCGGCCCCTGCGGCTGGAGCCGTTCCGGGGCTGCAGCCGACGCGAGCGTTGCACTCGTCACTTCGCGGATCGGCGTCAGGCGCTCGTTCTCCGCCATGGCGAAGCGCGGAACCGCGCGCATGAGTGCCTGAAGATAGGGATGCTGCGCATTGCGGAAGATGTTCTCTCGGGAGCCGGCCTCCATGACCCTCCCGCGATACATCACCACCACCTCGTCGGCCACGTTGGCGACGACGCCGAGGTCGTGCGTGATGAGCAGCACCGACATGCCGGTCTCGCCCTGAAGCTCCTTGATGAGATCCAGGATCTGCGCCTGCGTGGTCACATCGAGCGCCGTCGTGGGCTCGTCGGCGATCAGGAGGGCAGGGCGTGTGATGAGCGCCATGGCGATCATGGCGCGCTGGCGAAGACCTCCGGAGAGTTCGAACGGGTAGGTCGTCAAGGCCCGCTTCGGGTCGGGGAAGCCGACCCTGGCCAGAACCTCCATGGTCCGCTGGTTTGCCTTGGTCTGATCCACGTCGGCATGGATCATCAGCGCCTCGGAGATCTGGTCGCCGATGGTGTGAAGCGGCGACAGAGACGTCATCGGCTCCTGAAAGATCATGGCGATGCGACCGCCGCGCAGGGCATGCATGGCATCGCTCTCGGGTTGGAGAGCGGCGATGTCGATGGAGCTGCCGGTTGCGGGATCGTTGAACACGATCGAGCCGCCGGTGATACGGGCCTTCTTCGACAGGATCTGGAGGATCGCTTGCGCCGTCACCGATTTGCCGGATCCGGACTCGCCAACGAGGGCCACTGTCTTCCCTTTGGGAATGTCGAGTGTCAGCCCGTCGACGGCGCGGAAGTTTCCGGCATCGGTGTTGAAGTCAACTGTCAGCTCGTGAACCGACAGGAGTGGCGCTTCCATATGCTCCTCCCAGGAACTATGAGCATAACGCATCAGTCCCCATTTGATCTCAATTGTGATCTTGTTTCCAAGCCGAAACACGCATCGGGGCACAAAAAACCTATGCCCCGGGCGGCAAGGCGGGCGATAAGCCTTTCGCATAACGTCCAGATGACGTCGTCATGAACGAGATGATGGGTCAGGAACCCGATGGGCTCCTCGCGATCCGCATCGCCGGCGACGCGCCGTTCGACCGCTCCGGCGAGAGCGGCCACGATCAGGGCCGGATCGGCGAAACTTCTGGTCCCGTGCCAGTCGATGGGATCCACATGGGTGTTGACCTGAACGAGGTCCGGCACAGGCTCGACCGTCTTCCGGTCCGTAAAGGTGGACAAGCCCCGAAAACCCAAGCTTGGCAGGAGAGGGATGAGATCCTGGGAAATCCGGTTCCAGGGTGGTACGAAGACCGGCAGGAGCCTCGATCCGAGGTGCTCACGCGCCAGATGCAGGGCCTGTTTCGCTTCGTCCGCCATGCATCCCAGGGGGCGGTGAGCGCCGAACTCCGCCTTCTTCTCGCCGGGCGATGCATGGTCGGTATGGCTCCAGCCATGAACGAGAGCGAAGACCTTCGGCTCATTCGCCAAGCGTCTCGCGAGCGAGGTTTCGATACTTTCGGGAATGACCGCGAGGCCGATCCCCGCATCGTAGCGGTGGGACAGGCCGAGAAGCCGGTTGAGCTGAGGCGTATCGGTTACCGCATCGTCGTCGCGCCACCAGAAACGGACGATGCAGCCCCGATCCCGGGCCCGGTCCAGTGCCAGATCCAGGGGCGACCAGTCGATGGTCCGGTGAATCGCAGGGCCGGACGACAAGAGGCTTTCGGCCAGGGCGACGGTCTGCATGGCGCCATTCAGGGAAATGGCCGGGGCCGGAGAGGGCGGACGAGCCAACCCACGCCAAATGGCGTCAGCGAGGTTCCGCGGCGAAAGCTCCGCCTCCGGCACGATCTCGGCAAGGCCGAGCGCCGCGAGGCGCTCGGCGCGCAGGCGCTGCTCCGTTTCGTTGCCGGCCTCGAAGGGGACGAGAACCGATTTCACGCCGCAGCGCAGGAGATCGACGGCCGTGTTGTATCCGGCTTGGCTCACGGAGAGTTCCGCTCCGGAGAGCAGGGTGCGGAAGTCGGGTCTTGCCCGCTCGACGGTGACGTGCGCCGGAGCGCTTTCCCGGAGGGTAAGGAACTCGGCTTCCGCCACGCCCCTGCCGATGAGGATGCGCCACGGCCGGTCGGCGATGTCCCTCGCGGCCTCAAGGGCCGCACGGTAGAGCGGCAGGCTCGCGGCGCTCGATCCGCCGGAGACGACGATTCCCTGCCGATGAGTCCTCGGCACAAGCGCCTCGTTCTCGTCCACGTAGCCGGTGTAACGGATGAGCGGCCTGATCCTCTCGTCCACCGGCCATGAGGCTTCCAGCGGTGCGAGTTCGGGATCGCCGTGGACGAGAACGGCGTCGTAATCACGAAGCACGCGCTCGTGGGTTTCCTCGATGCGCGACGCCTTCGAGGAGGCCACCAGGATGTCCCGGATCGAGCACAGAACCAGCGGGTGCGGATCCATGCGCCGCGCGGCATCGAGCAGGGCGGAGAATTCATCCGCCAGGATGCGGCGACCGAAAGGAAAAAGCTCGGTGATGAGAATGTCGGGCCGAACGGCCTTCAACGTATCGAGCAGAAGGATGCGGCGCCCGTCGAGATAGGCTTCGTCGACGGGCCTGAAATCCTCGTCGAGCAGCGTCCTGAAATCCGTGCCGGCGGTCCGGAGGGGCGGGAGCTGAACGAAGGTGACGTTCTCCAGATCGGCCAGGCGCGCCGGGGTGCCGCCCGAGACGAGCGTCGTCGCATGCCCTTTTCTCGCGAAAGCCCGCGCCAGAGCAGCAGCCCTGGTGAGGTGGCCCGCTCCCAAAAGATGCGTGACGGCGATCAGAACGTGTGAGCTCATTTCGACACTCTACCTCGTTAATCCTTGCAGCGCATTGCGTAAGCGCAACGCGGCATGATCGAGGTCGCGTTCCTGTTCGACGAAGCGGGATGCGTTGGCGCCGAGCTCCTTGAGCCGTTCTCGGTCCTGAAGGAGATCGCTCAACGCATCGGCGAAAGCCGCGATGTCGCCCGGTGGCGTCAGCCGTCCGGTCTCGCCGTCGCGCACCACGCTGGCAACGCCGCCATAGGCGCCCGCAACCACCGCGCAGCCGAGGGCCTGTGCCTCCAGAAGCACCATGCCGTAAGCCTCGTTCACAGCCGGCCAGACGAAGATATCGGCCGCCTCATAGAGGACCGTCAGATCGGCCTTGCTCTCGACCTGTCCGTGGAACCGCACCCGTTGCGCCATGGGGGAGAACAGCCGCGCGATTTCTTCCCGCGCCTCGCCGTCTCCCACGATATCGAGCGTCCAGGGCAGGTGCTGGAGGCGTTCCAGGGCGGCAGCCAGAATGCGATAGGAGGCAAGTTTGTCGCCCTCCCGCATCATCGCCACCGTGAGAAGGTGCGGTTCGGTCGCACGCACGTGGCGAGCGTCCGGTACGGGCCATTCCGCCAAATCCAGGAACGGCGGCAGGTCCACCAGGATCTGATGAGCCGGCCTTGCAGCCTCCAGGGCTTCCCGATCGTGGGCCGTCATGCCGAAGATCACGTCGGCCCGGTCGAGAGCCGCTTGCGCGCCTTCATGTCCGAGCGCCCAGGGGCCTTGTGCGCGCTTGGACGCCCGCGATCCTTCCGCAATGACGTAGGGGATGCCGAGTGCTTCGGCGACGCGCGGGCCGATCCAGTCAGGCGCCTTGTAATAGACATGATAGGTGAACCACAGGCGGGGACGCCTGTCCTCGGGCCGTGCCTTGTAATGCGCGACGAGGCTTTCGGCCTCCTTCAGCGATTCCTGTCGGAGCCTTTCCTGGAATTGCCGGTTGCCCGTCTTGTCGAGGGTTCGCACCTCGCTGGCGAGACGAGGCGAATAGCCGGCCCGGCCGAGGGCTTTCATCAGCAGACGTGCCATGGTGCGGTCGCCCGAAGGCAGCGGATGGTTCGGGCTCTTCAACGGAGCATAGAACGCAACAGGCCTCGAGATCGTCACACCCGCTCCGGTTCTTTCCTGGCGTTGTCCGTCACGGCCCGGAGACGGTTCTCCAGAATATCGATCCCGCCCTCCATGGAGAAGTCGCGCCGCAGGCGCGCGAAGGCGGCGGCTCCAAGCGCGTCTCGGCGCGCCGGGTCGCGGGCCAAGAGATTGAGCGCGTTGGACAAGGCCTCCCAATCGCCCGGCGGCACGAGCTCGCCTTCCACGTCGTTGCGGATGAATTCCGGGATGCCGGCAAAGTCCGTCGCCACGATGGCGAGCCCCTGGCTGGCCGCTTCCATGATCACGTTGGGCAGGCCGTCCCGGTCGCCCGATTTCGCTTCTTTCGAGGGCAGGACGAAGATGTCCGCCTCGCGCAGGAGCGCGACGATGTCGGGCTGCGCCTTGGAGCCGAGAAACGCCACCCTGTCGGCGATTCCGGCCTCCTGCACCTGCTTCTTCAGGCTGTTGAGCAGTTCGCCGCCGCCCACATGGGCGAAGCGCCAATGGAGGTCCTGAGGCAACGCGGCCAGCGCCTGGATCAGGTCGCCGAAACCCTTCTTCGCCACGGCGCGCCCGACGGACACGATCCTGACCGGATCGAGCGGATTCGAGCCGTCCCTCGCAATGCGGCTTTCGGGAGCCGCCGGAAAGCGGGAGAGATCGAGACCGTGATAGACGAGCGACACCTTGTCGGGCAGCGACAGGGACTGAAGGTTTCCCGCCCCATGCGCCGTGCAGGTCACACCCCAGAGCGCTTCCGCCATCTTCTCGCGCTTTTCCCAGTCGGGCGTCGTCCAGATGTCCTTGGCGTGGGCCGAGAAGGTCCAGCTCCGCCCCGTCAGCAAGGCGGCGTAGCGCACGACGGATGCGGGCGTGTGCAGGTAATGAACATGCAGGTGCCGTAAGTCCTCCGGCATCTCGCGCGCCATGACGAAGGCCTGGCCGAGGCGGCGCACCCGGTTCGCGGTGAAATCGCGCTTGAGATCGCGCCAGAAGGCCCGGATCGTCGGCCCGAAGCCCTTCTGGCCCAGGCTCCAGAAGACGCCGCGCAGGACGCGCAAGGGCTCCTCGTAAAGATATTCCGGCAGATAGGCGACCCGCGCCTTGATCGCCTTGTGCATGGGGTGCACGGCCCATTCGGTCGGGTGTCGGAGGGACCAGATCTCGAGCGCGAGACCGCGTTGCTCGAGGGCCAGGATTTCCTGGGCGATGAAGGTTTCGGAGAGGCGCGGGTAGCCTTTCACCACGATGGCGATGCGTCGGGCTGTCTTGGAGGGAAGCATGTGGTCGGTTACTCGGCCGCCTGATGATACGCGATGGCAAACGGTGCCCTGGAGGCTGTGGTTGTAAGCGCCTTCAGCCGATCCTGGACCCTGTCGAGGCCGTCGAGAAGGCCGGGAACGATCACCTCGGACGGGCGCGGCTGTGCCGAAAGGGAACGCAATGCGGCGGCCATGCGCTCGGGCGTGCGGGGCTCCTTATAGTCGCTCAGCATGCTCACCAGGCCCAGCCGCTCGCCCTCGACCGCGCGGATATATTGCTCGAGGCGGGGCTTCGTTCGCGGAACGATCAGTGTGCGCTTGTCGAAGGACAGGGCCTCGCAGAAGGTGTTGTACCCGCCCATGGCCACGATGGCGTCGGCCTTCTTCATGAGCCATTCGATCTTGTTGTCGAAGGACATCACGTCGAGCTTCGGCTGCCGGGCGATGCGCTCCACGAAGGAGCGGCGCTTGTCCCGGTCGATGAAGGGGCCGAAGAGGATGAGGGCGGGCTGTTCGAGCGTCGCATCGGCTTCATAGGCCGAGATCACCCAGTCGATCAGGTCATCGCCGTCGCCGCCGCCGCCCGTGGTCACCAGGATGAAGGGCTGCTTCGTGATCTTGGGATATCGGGTCAGGGACGGCGTCGGCGGCACGTCCCGGCGCAGATAGCCGGTATAGGTGATGCGCTCTTCCACGTAGGCGGGCAGGGCCAGGGCCTTGAGAGGCTGATAGATGTCCTTGAGGCCGTAGACCCAGATCTCGTCGTAGTAGCGGATCAGGGCATCCTTGGCCCCTTTTCGCTCCCACTCTGGCACGAGAAGAGCAGGCTCGTCCATCACGTCGCGAATACCGAGGACGAGGCGGCAGCCGGCGGCCTTGAGATAGTCGAGGGCCGGCACGACCTCGCCGCGGAACCCCGTGGGCTCCTTGTCGACGATGAATACGTCCGGCCGGAACGCCTTGGCCGCCTGAAGGATGAGGGCCTGACGCAGGCCCACGGCCTCGTCCAGCTCGATATTGAGGTTGAGGCTGCGGTAATCCCCGTCCGGCAGCTTCGTGACACCCGGGATGCGGATGTAGTCGACGCCGCTGTCGAACTCGAAATTGCCGATGACGGGCGAGCCGGAGATGATGACGATCGAGGTGTCCGGCCGGTCCTGCACGATGGCGTTGGCAAGCGCCCTCGATCGGCGCAGATGGCCGAGGCCAAAGGTGTCGTGGCTGTAGATGAGGACGCGTGTTCCACGGCCGTTCTCGGACGGCGCCGATGCAGAACCTGCGTCCTGATCAAAATCCATTGCCAGGTCTGCCATGCGGCTGCCCCCTCGGTCAGGCGACCGGGCCGATTGACGACCGATCCGCCCTCTCTACCTTCTAAGGTCCCTGTCGATCAAATAAGGCGTTGCCCGAGATCGGAAAGAGGTTCATCCAGGCGTACAGAAGCGGTGACCTTACGGCAATGGAAAAGAGCCTCTTTAGGTACATTTGGACACATTCAAGACGCGACCAGCTGATCGTCTGCGCGGTCGTGCTCGCGTCCCTGCCATTTTATTTCATGTCTCTCGATCTGCCTCGCCAGATCGTGAACCAGGCCATCCAGGGCGAAGCCTTCAGGGACGGCAATGCTACGGCCCCTTTCCTCCATCTCAGCTATGAATGGCCGAAATGGCTGGGGGGCGGCACCTTGGAGATCTTCCAAGGCTTTCAGGTGGGCCGGTTGGGCCTGCTCTTCGGCCTCTCGACCCTGTTCCTGTTCTTCGTGGTCGTCAACGGGGCGTTCAAGTACTGGATCAACGTCGCCAAGGGGATCCTCGGCGAGCGGATGTTGCGGCGCATGCGCTTCGACCTGTTTTCCATGGTGCTCCGGTTCACGCCGGACGCCTTACGCAACGTGAAGTCCTCCGAGACGGCAACGATCATCAAGGATGAGGTCGAACCCATCGGCGGCTTCATCGGGGATGCCTTCATCACGCCGATTTTCCTCGGGATGCAGGCCATCACGGCGCTCGTCTTCATCATGATCCAGAACGTCTGGCTCGGCCTGATCGCGCTGGCGGTGATCGCCGTGCAGTTTACGGTCATTCCGCGGTTGCGGCGGGAGCTGCTGCGCCTGGGAAAGCAACGGCAGCTGGAATCAAGGCAGTTGGCAGGGCGCATCGCGGAGGTCCAGGACGGCATCGAGGTCGTTCACGTCCACAACGCCTACAACTGGGAACGAGCCGAGATCGGCCATCGGCTGTTCAACCTCTTCTCGGTCCGGCTCAAGATCTATAACCGGAAGTTCTTCGTCAAATCGCTCAACAACTTCCTGGCGCAGCTGACGCCGTTCTTCTTCTACGCCGTCGGCGGCTATTTCGCCCTGCGCGGCACGCTCGACATCGGTCAGCTCGTGGCCGTGATCGGGGCGTATCGGGAACTGCCGCCGCCCTTGAAGGAATTGATCGACTGGGACCAGCAGCGTCTCGACGTCCAGGTGAAATACGATCAGGTCACCCAGCATTTCGCCGACGAGCGGCTCTTGCCCCTGCACGATGCCCGCGAGGCGGCGGACGAGGACATGCCCCTGGCAGGCCCCCTGGTGGCCGAGGACATCCGCGTCGTCGGCATTCACGGGGATATGATCATCGAGGGTGGCGCCTTCGCGGTCGATCTGCCCGCGAGCGTCGCCCTGATCTCCAACGGCGGCGCCGCGGCCGGCATGCTCGCGCGCATCATCGGCCGGCGCACCTCGGAATTCAGCGGTCAGGTCCGACTTGGCGAACGCGACCTGATGCAGCTCCCCGTTCCCGTGGTCGGGCGCCGGATCGCCTATGCGGGCGTCGATCCCATCCTCTTCCCCGGCAGCATCCGCGAGAACCTGATCTATGGCCTTCGCTCGAAACCGTTGGGCAGGATCGAGGAGGAAAAGCGGGAGATGGATCACCGGATCGCCGAGGCGCTCAGAACGGGAAATCCCGTCGAGAGCATTGCCGACCAATGGGTGGATTACGAGCGGGTCGGCGCGAGGGACGAGAACGATCTCGACCGCATTCTCCTCGATCTGCTGGACCGGATCGGCATGGGCGACACGATCTACCTGTTCGGCCTGGCGGGGCGAATCGACCCTGAGCGCCACGTGGCTCTCGCCGAACGCGTCGTCGAAGCCCGGCATCGTCTGCGCGAAACGTTCCGGTCTAGGGGCATGGACGACCTCGTCGAGCCCTTCGACCCGGAGCGCTACAACAGCCAGGCCACCATTGCCGAGAATCTTCTCTTCGGGGTACCGATCTCTGACGAGTTCAAGGGGCGCAATCTGGCCGAAAATCGCCAGTTCCGCAGTGCCATCGATCGCGCCGGGCTGACCGACGATCTCGTCCGCATGGGCCTGCAGATCGCCGAGACCATGACCGAAATCTTCGAGGGACTGCCCCCCGGTCATTCGCTGTTCGAACAGTTTTCCTTCATCGGAGCCGAGGAGCTGTCGGACTTCGCAGCCATCCTGCGCCGGCACGCGCGGGGTGAGGACAATCTGCGCCCCGAGGAGCGGACGAGGCTTCTGGCCCTGCCGCTCGCCTATATCGAAGCCCGGCACCGCCTCGGTCTGCTGGACGACGGGATGATGGCCCGGATCGTCGAGGCCCGCGGCCTCGTTCGGGAGGTTCTCGCGAAGTCCGAATCGGAGGGCGTGGAGTTTCTCGACCCCAACCGGTTCTGCGCCGCGGCACCGGTGAGGGACAACCTTCTGTTCGGACGCGTCAGCTACCAGGTCGCCAACGCCCGCGCGCGCGTGACGGAAGCCGTCGCGACGGTGGTTCGGGAACTCGACCTGCTGGAAGACATCGAGCGGATCGGCCTCGATTATCAGGTCGGCACGGCGGGGCGGCTCCTGTCACCCCAGGAGCGCGCGAGCGTCAATCTCGTGCGCTGCCTCGTGAAGCGCCCTGACATTCTCGTCATCGACGGGGCGCTTGCGCCCTTCGACGAGGCGCACAGCCAGCAGCTGCTCGAGTTGCTGCTGGAGTTTCTCGATCAACAAAGCCTGTTCATGGTCCTTCCAAATGATCGACAGGCAGGCTCTTTCGATGTTCAGTTGCGCTTCCGTGACGGACAAATCATCACAGAAAAGACGGCCGCTCCGGTTCTCAGGTCCGCCAGACCCGAGCCGGACGCCGCCCAGAGAGTAGCAGGAGAGGTGGCATGACCCTTGAAACAGAGGTTCAGTCCTTGCGGCAGGTGCCGATGTTTCGGGACGTGGATCCCGCCCGTCTGAAGCTGCTCGCCTTCACCAGCGAGCGGGTTCAGTTCTCCGGCGGGCAGCGCTTCTTCTCACAAGGGGATCCGTCCGACGCCGCCTATGTGATCCTGGACGGTCGGGCGAACGTTCTCCTCAACACGCCGGGCGGAGACATCCAGGTGGCCGAGCTGGGAAGCAACGCTCTCGTCGGCGAGATGGGCATTCTCTCGGACACGCCGCGCTCCGCCACGATCATGGCGGCCGAGCCGACGACGGCCCTGCGAATCGACAAGAGGGTCTTTCTCGAGCTTCTTGCCCAGTTTCCTCAGATGTCCCTGGCGATCATGCGGGAGCTGGCGAAGCGCCTCGAGCGGACCAATGCGCAGCTTGTCGCACAATCCTCATCCTGAATTTCCAGGCAGGCCCTGAGATTTTTCGGGGAAAACCCTGCTTAAGGTTAGCAAAACCCTACCTCGAATGGTCAAGCTGACCGATTCTCGTCACATCTACCCGTCAACCCTTGTCTCAGAACGACACAAGGGAAGGCCCACCGTCAGGTCGGGCTGTTGCGGGATAAGTGGATGATGAGTAACGCGAGAACGCTGCTGTGCGCGGTTCCGCAGCCTGTTGCGGATGTGCGCAAGCCCGGACGTCGCCGTTTCCTTAACCTGACCTTGACCACGGGCCTGATTCTGGGCCTTCAGGGCCTCGCCGCCGGACCGGCGGCCGTGGCCACCCTGCCGAGCGCTCTTATGGCAAGACCGGTCGCTGCCTCGGTCCCGCAGCCCGTCACCACCGGCTCCCTCATCACCGCTTCGATGGATTTCACCCCGAAGCTGATGAAGGACCCAAGCCTCTTCAAGGCCATTCTCGACGGCGCATTCTCCTTCAGGAAGCCGCACGCGGCGAAACCCGAGATGCAGGAGGAGGCCGCAGGCGATCCGGATGAGCTGATCCCCTTCAATGGCCGCAACGTTCCCCGCTGGCTCGTGCATTCCATCCTCAAGGCCGCCCATGTGACCGGCGTCGATCCGGTCTACATGATGACCCTGGCCGACGTGGAATCGAGCCTCTCGCCCGAGGCCAAGGCGCCGACCTCTTCCGCCCAGGGCCTGTTCCAGTTCATCGACCGCACCTGGCTCGAAATCGTGCAGCTGCATGCCGCCGATTACGGCTTCACCGCCGCGGCGGAGGCCATCAGGACCGTGGACGGCGATCCGGCGGTCAGCGACAAGGACCGGGGCTGGATCATGAACCTGCGCACGGACCCCTACTTCTCCGCTCTCATGGCCGGAGAGCTGATCAAGGACGTGGAGCGCGCCCTCCAGGCCCAGGGCGAGCGGGAGCTGGCCGAGGCGGAGCTCTATCTCGCGCACTTCCTGGGAGCCTCCAGCGCCGTCCGCTTCCTCGAGGTCCTCGACCAGGATCCGAACATGAAAGCCTCGAAGCTCTTCCCCAAGGCGGCGAAGGCCAATGCCGGGCTGTTCATGGATGGCAAGGGGCGCAAGCGCCGCCCGGTGAGCGTGGCCGAGCTTTACAACAAGATCGATTCGAAGATCGTCCGCCGCCTCGACCGCTACGAGGGAATTGGCCCCTATCTCGCCGAGGTGGCCCGGCAGAGCGAGGAACGGACATCCGAGGCGAACGCGGTCGTTCAGTAAGGGCTGCCTAGCGCATCGTGCGGACCCGAACGATGCGATTTTCAAGGTGGTGGAGCATCGGACCCAAAAGTGCAAATCCACTTTTGGGTCCGATGCTCTGGCCCCACGTCACCCGATCGCGCTGATCGCCGACGAGGCCGAGGCCGGAAGCGAGCGCATGTGGACGAAGTCGCCCTTGGCCAGATAGCTGAGCTCCTGCGGCGTGGAGGCGCGTCCGAGAACCGGATTCCGGTGCGGGAAGCGGCCGAACCGGGAGATGATGGCGAGATTGTCCCGGGCCTGCTTGAGGGAAAACTGCCACACGGGTTTGATGTCGTCCGGCGCGTCCTCGATCGCCTGTTCCGAGATGGCGACGATACGCTTCATCCGGTCCAGATGATCCGGCCCTTCCGCATGGGCGAGGGGAAGGAAGTAGAAGAATTTCTGGTAGAGGCTTGTGAGGGCATCGTAATGTCCGTTGCCGAAGCCCTCCTCGGCGATCCTCAAGGTAACCGGATCGGAGGAATAGGCTTCCGGCGTTCCGGCAAACAGGCCGCGTGGGAACTGGTCCAGGACGATGATCAGGGAGAGCCGTCCCAACGGCGCGTCAAGCCAGTGGTCGAGACGGCCGGCCTTGGCCTCATGGACCAGGGGGGCGAACCGGTGCAGCTCCGCATTGGCTCCGCCGCGCATCCACCAGGCCATCATCTGCCAGTGTGCCCCGATGTCGGAACACGACAGGTCGACCGGGAACCAGAAATCGTAGACTCTGCGCCAATCCTGCTGAGATGACATCCGCTCCTCCCTGAAGGTGTTCGATGTTATCCCGGCTTGGATTGCGGTTGCTGTGCTTGGGAGCACCTGAAAGGTGGGTTCGTCAAACTCTGACCTCATCCTGAGGAGGTGCGAAGCACCGTCTCGAAGGATCATCAAGAGTGCACGGGGGCGCCCTGATCCTTCGAGACGCCGCTGGCAGCGGCTCCTCAGGATGAGGGCTGTGGGATGCGCCAAGTCGTGAGCCGGACTTCTAAAAAGTTCGGTAGGGCTCAGAACGCCTTGAACGTGATGATCGTGTGCGTATCGGCGATCTCAGGGATCACCTGCACGTTTTCCGCGATGAAATGGCCGATATCGACCCCGTCATCCACATGGAACTTGGCGAGGATGTCGTAATTGCCGGCCGTCGAGTAGATCTCGGATGCGATCTCCCGGTCGGCAAGCGCGTTCGCAACGGCGTAGGTCTTGCCGAGCTTGCATTTGATCTCGACGAAGAAGGTCTGCATGGGAAGCTCCGAGGGCGTCGTCTGAAATTCGAATGTCAGGGAGATATGGCATGGGATCGGGCCGGTGAGAACCTCCGCGGCCGGGTCCTGTGGAGCGTCATCCCCGTCCGACGCTCACATAGGTGAAGCCGTGGCGTTGCATTTCCTCGGGGCGGTAGACGTTGCGCAGGTCGACCACCACGGGGGCGGCGAGCGCGGCCTTCAGGCGCACGAGGTCGAGCGCCCGGAACGTGTCCCACTCGGTCACCAGCACCAGCGCGTCCGCCCCGCGGGCGCAGTCATAGGCGTCGCGGGCGTAGGTCACGTCGCTCAGCACCGCCCGGGCGGCCGCCATGCCCTCCGGATCGTAGGCTTTGACCGTGGCGCCGGCATCCTGCAGCGCGGTGATCACGTCGATGGAGGGCGCATCGCGCATGTCGTCGGTGTTGGGCTTGAAGGTCAGCCCGAGCACCGCCACCGTCTTGCCGCGCACCGAGCCGCCGCAGGCGGCGATCACCTTGCGGCCCATGGCGCGCTTGCGCTGGCTGTTGACCGCCGCCACGGTCTCGACGATGCGCATCGGCGCCGCGTGATCCTGCGCGGTCTTGATCAGGGCCAGCGT
>NZ_JBFRGW010000029.1:0-57813 GCF_052115545.1 Microvirga sp. 2MCAF35 | reverse complement strand
GCCTCCTGGCGCCGGCTGCGTGACCGGCGGACAGGACCGTGCCTGCTCCCACAACTTGCGACGCCTCGCGAAGCGCGCCCCTCGTCGGATCAGGCTGTGCAACGATATAGCCAAGGTTGCAGCATCTGTCAAGAACAAAATGAGAACATTACACTCGCTCACCACCTCTCCCGCCCGGGGGAGGGAGAGATGCAGCGCTTCACCGGATGGGGATAGCCGCAACAAGCCCGGTCATGACCGCGAAGGGGATAGGCCGACCAAGGCTAAACACCACGCAGCCAGG
Source organism: Microvirga sp. 2MCAF35 (assembly GCF_052115545.1). Taxonomy (NCBI): domain Bacteria; kingdom Pseudomonadati; phylum Pseudomonadota; class Alphaproteobacteria; order Hyphomicrobiales; family Methylobacteriaceae; genus Microvirga; species Microvirga sp. 2MCAF35. Next base: position 57,530 of record NZ_JBFRGW010000029.1, on the reverse strand, counting down.
CTTCGGAGCCGGTTCTCGTACCGGCACGATCCGTCGCTTCAGGTAGAGCAAAACCCAACGAAGGGGGGTGCGACAGAATTGAGCAGGAACTTTTTTCGCCATCAAAGACGAAAAAATTTCACCTGTTAAAACAAGACTTTAACTTTTTGTTAACGATTACATTGCTCCGATCACTCTGCCTTTAGCCCGTTCGGGGTGCTTCTCAGGACCACAAAGGTTTGATAGCGTTCCTATCCATTCAAAGGGGGATTTACCCCCTTCAGAGATAGGGGGCTCCGATGAATCTAGCATCGAATCTGGACTGGACGTCCAAGCTCAACATCGCCGCTGTCTGCGCATCCTTTTCATTCATTCTCGTTGTCGTGACAGGCCTTTTCTAAAGCCGCACCTGCACGCTCGGAAACGAGCGAACCATCGCTTTTTCATTCCTCCACGCTGCCGCTTCGGCAGCGTTTTCATGTCTCAGGGCACGGCACCTCCGTGATGCTCCAGGACATGACGTTGATCTCCATCTGGCACTGCGCCAATTTCGGCCCCTCGGCTGTCTTGAGACAGACCTTCTCGCCGACGGCGAACGTCTTCCCTTGCGCGCGGCAGTAGCAATCGAGCGGGTTGTGAAAGGGAGCCTGAGCCGTCTGGGCCGTGGGCAAGTCCTGAGCCAGGAGCGGCGTGGCCGCAAAGAGACCGAGAAAGACAACAACGCTGCGCATGGGACGCCTCCGTATGTCGTTTCACGGAGGATGCTCGCCCTGTCGCAAGGCCGCGTCAAGCCTCGATCAGCGCCACCGCTCCACCGCCCGGTCATCGATCTCCTTGGCCTCGACCCAATCCCCGACGGTCCCGTCCTTGAGGTGCTCGCGTTTCCAGAACGGCGCGTGGGTCTTCAGGTAATCCATCAGGAAGGAGGCGGCCTCGAAGGCGGCCTGCCGATGGGCGCTGGCCGCGAGGACGAGCACGATCTCCTCGCCCGGCCCGATCTTGCCGAAGCGATGGATGACCGTGAGGCCGAGAAGCGGCCAGCGGGTCTGCGCCACATCGGCGATGCGGCCGATCTCGGCCTCAGCCATGCCTGGGTAATGCTCGAGTTCGAGGGCCGCGAGCCGCCCGCCCTCGTCCCGGCACAGGCCCGTGAAGGCGACCACGGCGCCGATATCCGCCCTCCCCCGGGTCAGAGCCGTCGTCTCGGCGGCGGCATCGATGGGATCGGCCTGGATGCGGATGGTTGCCGTCATGGGTCTTCGGGCTAGCCCCCTGTCATCGGCGGGAAGAAGGCGATCTCCCGGGCGCCCGCGATCCGGGCGTCGGGCTTCACATGGACGTGGTCCACGGCGGCGCGGACGATGCCCTCGTTCTCGAAGGCATATTCATATTCCTCGCCCCGGCCCTTCAGCCAGCGCACCAGATCGGCCACCGTGTCGATGCCCTCCGGCAAGGACACCTGCTCGTCGGTCTTGCCCACCCGCTCGCGCACCCAGGCGAAATAGACGAGCTTCATGGGCCTAGCCTTCGTCCATGAGGTGGTGGATGCCGTTCTTGAAGTAGTCCCAGCCGGTATAGATCGTCAGGATGGCGGCGATCCACAGCAGGATCGTGCCGATGAGGATGTTGTTGGGCAGAATCGTCTCGCCGGCCGGACCGGCGATCAGGAAACCCAGAGCCACGAGCTGGAGCGTCGTCTTCCATTTCGCCACCCGGCTGACGGGCACGCTCACCTTGAGCTCGGCCAGGAACTCCCGCAGACCCGAGACCAGGATCTCGCGGCAGAGGATGACGATGGCGGCCCAGAGCGCCCATCCCCGGATGGTGCCGTCGGCGACCAGCATGAGCAGGCTCGCGGCCACCAGAAGCTTGTCGGCGATCGGGTCCAGCATGCGCCCCAGGGCCGATTGCTGGGCGAAGGTGCGGGCCACGTAGCCGTCGAGGTAATCGGTGATGGCCGCGATGGCGAAGACCGCCAGGGCGAGCCAGCGGGACCAGTGGTCCTCGGGCCAGAACAGGAGACCGACCACGGCCGGCACCGCGACGAGCCGACCGTAGGTCAGCATGTTCGCCAGGTTGAAAGCCTTCGAGCGGCCCAAGGAGGAAACGGTCTTCATGACACCTGCAGGAAGCATGAGGATGGTCCGTCCGTCAATCGGAGGGGCCGGCATTGCGCACCGCCACCCTTCCGCAAGCACGGCAATGTGACATGAGCCTGCCCACCCCACACGATATCCATGTCTAACCCCGCTCGTGGAAGAAGTCGTAGACCGCCCGGGCCGTTGCGGCATTGACCCCGGGCGCCTTCGTCAAATCCTCCAGGGCTGCCCGCTGGATCGCTTTGACGGTTCCGAAATGGTGCAGCAGCGCCCGTTTGCGAGTGGGACCGATGCCGGGAATCTCATCGAGCGGGTTCTTCACGAGCTCCCGTTTGCGCTTGGCCCGGTGTGCCCCGATGGCGAAGCGGTGGGCCTCGTCGCGCAGGCGCTGCACGAAATAGAGCGCGGGATCGCGCGGCGGCATCTTGAAGGGCGGCTGGCCCGGCTTGAAGAAGGTCTCGCGCCCCGCGTCGCGGTCGCGCCCCTTGGCGATGCCGATGAGAGCCACGTCGTCCTCGCTCACGCCCACCTCGGCCAGGGCCTGCCGCGCCGCCTCGAGCTGCCCCTTGCCGCCGTCGATCAGGACCAGGTCCGGCCAGGCGGGAAAGGAATCGTCGGTCGGATGCCCATCCGTCTCGGCGCCGCGCGGTTCCTCCTTCACCAGGCGGGCGAAACGGCGCTGCAGCATCTCGCGCATCATGCCGTAATCGTCGCCCGGCTTCAGGTCCTCGGACTTCATGTTGAAGGTGCGGTAATGCTGCTTCATGAAGCCGTTGACGCCCGCCACCACCATGGCGCCCACCGCGTTGGTGCCCATGATGTGGGAGTTGTCGTAGACCTCCACGCGCTTGGGCGCCTTCGACAAACCGAAGGCTTGTCCCAGGGACACGAGGAGCTTCTGCTGCGAGGACGTGTCCGCAAGGCGTCGGCCCAGCGCCTCGCGGGCATTGCGCAGCACGTACTCGATGAGCTGGCGCCGCTCGCCGCGTTGGGGCGCATGGATCTCGACCCTGTTGTCCGTCCGAGTCGACAGGGCTGCCGCCATGAGCTCGGCATCCTCGATCTCGTGCGAGAGCAGGATCAGCCGGGGAGCGGGCTTGTCGTCGTAGAACTGCGCCATGAACGAGCCGAGGACCTCCTCGCGGCTCATGGACTTGTCGGCCTTCGGGAAATAGGCCCGGTTGCCCCAGTTTTGCCAGTTGCGGAAGAAGAACACTTCCACGCAGAACTGCCCCGCCTGCTCGTCGAGGGCGAAGACGTCCGCCTCCTCCACCGATTGCGTGTTGATACCCTGCACGCCCTGGATGGCCGACAGGGCGGCCAAGCGGTCACGGCAGCGCGCGGCGCGCTCGAATTCCAGCTCCTCGGCTGCAGTCTGCATCTCGTCCGTGATGCGCTGCTTCACGGCGTTCGACTTGCCCGACAGGAAGGCCTTGGCCTCGGAAACCAGCTCGGCATAATCCTCCCGCGAGATTTCGTTCGTGCACGGCCCGGAGCAGCGCTTGATTTGATAGAGCAGGCAGGGCCGCGTGCGGTTCTCGTAATAGCTGTCGTTGCAGGAGCGCAGCAGGAAGGCTCGCTGCAGGGCGTTGATGGTGCGGTTCACCGCCCAGACGCTGGCGAAGGGGCCGTAATAATCCCCTTTGCGCTTCCTCGCGCCGCGGTGCTTCACCAGCTGTGGCGCCTCGTGGTCGGCGGTGAGCAGGATGTAGGGCAGCGACTTGTCGTCCCGCAGAAGCACGTTGTAGCGAGGCTTGAGCTGCTTGATGAGGTTGGCTTCGAGCAGCAGCGCCTCGGTCTCCGTCGCCGTGGTGACGAATTCCATCGAGGCGGTTTCGCCGATCATGCGGGCGATGCGGTTCGAATGCGCCTGACCCCGCGCATAGGAGCCGACGCGGTTCTTCAGGCTCTTGGCCTTGCCCACATAGAGCACGTCGCCCTTGGCATCGAGCATGCGGTAGACGCCGGGCGCATTGGGAAGGGTGCTCCAGAAATGCCGGATGACCTCGGTGCCGCGCTGGACCGAGCCCGGATTGGCCTCCAGGTCGAACTCGACATCCGAGCCGCTTTCGACGGCGACGGACTCGTCGTCGTCCTCATTATCCAGAATATCGGGTGGAACGTCGTTGGTGGTGGTGCGACTCATGGGGGAGATTTAGGGATTCCCAGGCGTTCAGGAAAGTCCTGTTGCGGGAACCCCATGCACGCCGTTCCATTCCGAATGGGAGCCCGCCCCCTCGAGAATCGCTTTCGGAGCGTCAGACGATCCCGAAGTCGAGATGGCTCAGCTTCAGGTTCTTGGCGAGCTTGGCAATCTCGATGGCCTCCTTGGCGCCGGAGCCATCCGCATCGTAGGAGAGGATGCCGGTCTTCTTGTCGTAGACCACATAATCGTTCTTGTCCCCGGCCTGCTTGCCGAGCTTGAAGAACTTCTTGTTCAGCGCCGCAGGCGTGGTTTCCGTTCCGGCTTTTCCGAGCTTCTTGAAGATGGCGTTGTCGAGCCAGATCTTGTCCTCACCGGGCTTGAAGTCGGTGATCGTGTCGAAATTCACCTTGCGGTCCGTCTTGGCCGTGCCGAGCTTTGCGTTGAACACGAACACGTCCGCGCCTGCGCCACCCGTGAGCTTGTCGTTCCCGTAGCCGCCATAGAACTTGTCGTCACCCCAGCCGCCGACGAATTGATCCTTGCCCTTGGTGCCATTCTTCATGAAACCGAACGAGGTGAAGGGATCGGTTCCGGCTGGCACCGTGTAGCCCGTGCTGAAGGCTTGGAAATGGGTCGTGTAATGGGTCGCATTTTCCTCCAGGCTCTTCCAGCCCACGAGAATGCGCCCATCCTTGAGGACGTCGAGAGACGGAGATCTCACTCGATAAGTTGGCTGGCTTACGAGCAAGGGGGCTGCCACCGCCGTGCCCGCCTCCGAGTAGGTGCCGAGATAAATACCCTGTGAAACTTCTTCGACGAAGGCAAGCGCGAAGCCTCCATCGAGCAATGGCTCGAGTTGCATCGAAAAGAGATCGGCACCCGCCTTCTGATAGAGCGTCAGCTCCCCACCGATCAGCACGCCCGACGAACTGACGATCTGTGCGTTGATGATCTCGGACCCGGCCACGCTCCAGGCAACGACGAAGTTGCCGTTTGCGAGACCGATGACCTCGGTCTGGATGACGGTCGGCTGATCAATTGCCGCGGTGAAAGGAAAGCTTTTGACGAGTGTTTCCGTCAGCCTTCCGTCTGGAGAGCGTATATAAGACTTGATGTCCGCTCTTGCTCCGGATCCAGATGTGGAGATAATTTCCTTTGCCACGACCGTGGCATAACCACCACCGCGAAGGCCGGCGGTATTATCGAGCGGCAGCCCTTGGATCGAAGTTTTTTCTCCAAGAACACCGTTCGCATCCAAAATAACGCTTTTGAGACCGCTTTGAGAGTTATCAATGATGTCATGATAATTTACGGCGTAGCTACCATCGGCCAGTGTCGTCAGTCTGGGCGAGGTTGGGTTCCCGAATTCGAGCTGGACAGGTGCCTTGAACACCGAACCGTCCGCATTGAAGATCGCGGTCTCAAGCTTATCCCCACCGATGATATGATAGACCCATGCGGCGGCAAAACGGCCATTCTCCAAAGGGGTGACGGCGAACTCTTCGAACGATACGGGCGTGACGGACTTGAGCACGAAGCCCGACCCGACAGCACCTCCACCCGGTGTATAGACTTGTCCGACCAAGTCGCTCACCCCTGCGGCGCTCGTCTGTACCTTGAGGGAAAGGAAATTCCCATTCGTGAGCACCGTTCCGAAAATGTCGGTTGTCTCATAACCATCCGACCACTGGCCGCCGCTTGGACTCAAAGGCATGTGTTTCAGCTCCCGACAAATATGAAACTTTATAATATAAAATATCGAAGGAAGTCCATTCAGATCATGTCGCTCCCTCCGCGCAGACGGTTCGCATAGACCGCCCGCCGCATCCGGTCTAAACGGCTAAGCTCCCGGGAAGTCAGCGGAGCCGAACCATGCGCCTGTCGATCGTCACGTCCGCCCTCGTCGCGGCCCTGGTGGGTTTCGGCAGCACGATCGCCATCATCATCGCGGCCGCTCAAGCCGTCGGGGCCGATGCGGCGCAGACTTCGTCGTGGGTCGCGGCCCTGTGCCTGTCCATGGCGGCGACCGCCGGTTACTTAAGCGTCCGCTACCGCATGCCCGTCGTGACCGCCTGGTCGACGCCCGGCGCGGCTCTCATCGCGGCCTCGACGGGCATTTCCATCCATGCGGCGGTCGGGGCCTTTCTCCTGGCGGGCGGCCTGATTATGCTGGCGGGCTTCATCAGGCCGTTCGGGCGGATGATCGAACGCATTCCCACCTCCATCGCCGCCGCGATGCTGGCGGGCGTCCTGCTGCAGTTCGTCGTCGGGGTGTTCCAGAGTGCTCAAGGCACGCCCGGCCTCGTCCTGCCACTGGTCGGGATCTTTCTGGTGGTGCGCCTGTTCAATCCGGCGCTCGCCGTGCTGGCAGTGCTTTTCGTCGGCCTCGGCATCGCCTTCGGCGGAGGTCTGGCCCGGCCCCTCACGTCCGACCTTACCCTGTCCACCCTCACCTTCATCGCCCCCGCCTGGGACCTCACGGCGCTGATCGGCCTCGGTCTCCCCCTGTTCCTGGTGACGATGGCCTCCCAGAACCTCCCGGGCTTCGCGGTGCTCAAGGCCTCTGGTTACGAGCCGCCGTCCAGCCCCATCCTGGCCGTGACCGGGCTCGCTTCGATCGTGACGGCCTTCTTCGGCGCCCATACGAGCAATCTCGCGGCGATTTCGGCCGCGATCTGCACCGGGCCCGACACGCATCCGGACCCTAAGAAGCGCTGGATGGTCGGCCCGTTCTATGCCCTGACCTATCTCGTCTTCGCCGCCTTCAGCGCCGCCCTCATCGGCCTGATCGCCGCGCTGCCGCCCGAACTGATCAAGACCGTCGCGGGTCTCGCCCTGATGGGGGCCTTCATGGGCGCGCTCACCTCCGCCCTCTCCGAGGATTCCAGGCGGTTTCCGGCCATCGTCACCCTCGTGGTCACGGCCTCCGGCCTCACCCTGTTCGGCATCGGCTCGGCCTTCTGGGGGCTCGTGGCCGGTCTCGTGACGCTCGCGCTCGATTTCACCGCCTTCGCCCTGCGCAGGCGCGGCTGATCTGGACGGCAGGCCCCGTTAAGCTTAATACTTCGTTACGAAGAACAAGAACGGGGACTCTCATGGCGGGGACGAAGCGTGCAGGGCGGCTTGTCGCCCTGATCCTGACGGCGGCTTTGGGAGCCTGCCAGGGTTCGTTCAGCGGATCGCCGGAAGGCGTTCCGGTTGCCTTGGAGAGCATCGACGGTGCCCCGGCGCCGATCCGCACGGCCCTCGTCGACGAACTGACCAGTGCCGCCACCGACCGCAAGGTCGATCTCGTGGGCGCCAGCGCCCAGGCGCGCTACCGGGTCCGCGGCTACTTGTCGACGTCGACCGAGGATGGGGAAACCAAGGTGGCCTATGTTTGGGACGTCTTCGATTCCCAGAAGCGCCGGGCCAAGCGGCTGGCCGGATCGAGCCCTGTTCCCACCTCCTCCATCTCGGCTCTGGACAAGGCGACGCTCGCGAAGCTGGCACAGGCCAGCATGGACGAGATCGCCGAGTTCCTGACGGCCGCGAAATCGGAAACCGCCTCCGAAACTCCGGCCACGCCCGAAGAACCCATTCAGACGGCGGAGGTCTCGGGCGACGATTCCACTGTTGCAATGCAGTGAGCGCATGGCAACGCGCCAAACTTGCAGCGGATTGGAAGCCTTCCATGTATTGTGACGGCTTCGTATCGCTGCTAAGAGCCTTGCGCCCAGCCGTGCAGGGATTATGGCATTGCGCAGCGGGTGTTATCGGTCACTCGAAGCCAAAGTTGCTTGCATGAAGCTCGTTGCGGGAAATTCCAATCGTCCGCTGGCGGAGGCCATCTCCGCCTATCTCAATGTCCCGTTGGCCAAGGCCCAGGTTAAGCGCTTCGCGGACATGGAAGTCTTCGTCGAGATTCAGGAGAATGTGCGCGGCGAGGATGTGTTCATCATCCAGTCGACCTCGTTCCCCACGAACGACCACCTGATGGAGCTTCTGATCATCACGGATGCGCTGCGCCGCTCTTCGGCAAGGCGCATCACGGCAGTGATCCCCTATTTCGGCTACGCCCGGCAGGACCGGCGCATGTCGGGACGCACACCGATCTCGGCCAAGCTCGTCGCCAACCTCATCGCCCATGCGGGCGTCGACCGGGTGCTGACGCTGGATCTCCATGCCGGTCAGATCCAGGGCTTCTTCGACATCCCGACCGACAACCTGTTCTCGGCCCCGGCACTCGCGCGCGACATCAAGGATCACCTCGAGGGCGGCAACCGCATGGTGGTTTCGCCGGACGTCGGCGGCGTGGTGCGCGCCCGCGCGCTCGCCAAGCGCATCGACGCCCAGCTCGCCATCGTGGACAAGCGCCGCGAACGCCCCGGTGAATCCGAGGTGATGAACATCATCGGCGACGTGTCCGGCCGCTCCTGCATCCTCGTCGACGACATCGTCGATTCCGGCGGCACCCTGGTGAACGCCGCCGACGCCCTCCTGGCCAACGGCGCCAAGGAAGTCTACGCCTACATCACCCACGGCGTCCTCTCCGGCGGCGCGGTCGCCCGCATCGCAGGCTCCCGCCTGAAGGAACTCGTGATCACCGATTCGATCATGCCCACGGAAGCCGTGAAGGTGGCTCACAACATCCGCGTGATCTCCATCGCGTCCCTCATGGGCGAAGCCATCGGCCGCACGGCCACGGAAAGCTCGGTGTCGAGCCTGTTCGATTAGGCGAGAGCCTATCTTCAGGTTTTCCGCGACCGGAACAGTGCGGAATCTCTGATGTCATCACTGGCCTTGAGCCGGTGATCTCGATTGATTGAAGCGCAGCGCCTCACCGAAGCGGGATGGCCGGCATAAGGCCGGCCATGACGTGGGTGGGCCTCCCCTCTCCGCGCCATCCCCCGACGACGCGGCTTTCTTGCATTCCAGGACGCTTTCCCCTATAAGCCGCCTCGCGCCCGCTCGACACCCTTGGAGGCACGGGCGCGGACCTCATGGCCGCCGGCTGGTTCTTCAGAGAACCCGGGCGGCCATCGGTTTTTAACTCCCATTTTAAGGACCACGACCATGAGCGAAATTAAGCAAATCAAGGCCGTGGCGCGCGACCGGGCCGGCAAGGGGGCCGCCCGGGCCGTTCGTCGCCAAGGCCAAGTTCCTGCCGTCATCTACGGAGCCGGCCAGCCGGCCCAGGCGATTACCCTCGACTTCAACCAGACCAAGCAGCTGATCTTCGCCGGTCACTTCCTGACCACGATCTTCGAGATCGATGTCGACGGCAAGACGGTCCGCGCCATTCCGCGCGACTACCAGCTCGATCCCGTGCGCGACTTCCCCATCCACGTCGACTTCCTGCGACTTGCGCAGGGTCAGGCGATCAAGGTCGTGGTGCCGGTGCACGTGGTCGGCCAGGAGAAAAGCCCGGGCCTCAAGCGCGGCGGCGCTCTCCAGATCGTCGAGCACTCGGTGGAACTCCTCGTTCCGTCCGACGCGATCCCGGACTATATCGAGGCTTCGGTCGATGGTCTCGACATCGGCTCCTCCGTTCACCTGAACGACATCGTCCTGCCGAAGGGCGCCAAGGCCACCTCCACCGAGAACGTGACCCTCGTCACCGTCGTGGCCCCGACCGGCCTGACGGAAACGGATGCGGCTCCGGCTGCCGCCGCCGAAGGTACGGCTGCCGCCTAATCGGCTCGATGATCGGGCGTTTTAAGCCCATCGATCGGCTTCGACGCTCCGACCGCAAGGCCGGAGCGTTTCTTATGAGCAGGACTTGAGCGATGCGCCTCTTCGTCGGCCTCGGCAATCCCGGATCGCGCTACGCCAGAAACCGCCACAATATCGGTTTCATGGCCGTGGACGAGATTGCGCGCGTGCACAACGCGGGCCCGTGGCGCAAGCGTTTCCAAGCCGAGACGGCAGACGCGTTGATCGGCGGAGAGAAGGTTCTGCTGATCAAGCCGCAGACCTACATGAACCTGTCCGGTCAGGCGGTGGGAGAAGCGCAGAACTTCTTCAAGATCCCGCTGCGTGACGTGACGGTCTTCTACGACGAACTCGACCTTCCCCCGGCCAAGCTGCGCGTGAAGATCGGTGGCGGCAATGCCGGCCATAACGGCCTGCGCTCGATCTCGGCCCATTGCGGCAACGATTATCGTCGCGTGCGCCTCGGCATCGGCCATCCGGGCCACAAGGCGCTGGTGCAGAACCATGTGCTGGGCGATTTCGGCAAGAGCGAAGAGGCCTGGGTCGACGACCTGTGCCGGATCATCGCGGACAGCGCGGCTCTCCTTGCCAAAGGCGAGGACGGAAGTTTTCAGAACAAGGTCCACCTCGCCATGGAGGCGAGAGGCTGGACGGACGTGAAGCGGCCCGGCGAAAAGGCCGTCGAGAAATAGAGCATCGAACGCAAAAGTGGGAACCGGTTTTGCGTGAAAAGATGCGAAAAAACAAACCATTAGAGCATCGGACGTGAGTTCGAATTCACGTCCGATGTTCTAGAAATTCACGCTGGCAGACGCCGGCTATGACAAGGAGTGAGGCCATGGGCTTCAAGATGGGCATCGTCGGCCTGCCGAATGTAGGCAAGTCCACCCTCTTCAACGCGCTGACGCAGACCGCCGCCGCGCAGGCTGCCAATTATCCGTTCTGCACCATCGAGCCCAATGTGGGCGACGTGGCCGTGCCGGACGAGCGGCTGGACCAGCTCGCTTCCATCGCCAGCTCGGCGCAGATCATCCCGACTCGCCTCACCTTCGTGGATATCGCTGGCCTCGTGCGCGGTGCGTCCCGCGGCGAAGGCCTCGGCAACCAGTTCCTCGCCAATATCCGTGAGGTCGATGCCATCGCCCATGTGGTGCGTTGCTTCGAGGACACGGACATCACCCATGTCGAGGGCAAGATCGATCCCATCGCCGATATCGAGACCATCGAGACCGAGCTGATGCTGGCCGATCTCGACAGTCTCGAGAAGCGCGTCACCGCGCTCGAAAAGAAGGCCAAGGGCAACGACAAGGAAGCCAAGGAAACCCTCGACCTCGTCAACCGTACCCTGCCTCTTCTGCGCGACGGCAAGCCCGCCCGCCTGGTGGAGCGGAAGGTCGAGGAGGAGCGCCTGTTCCAGATGCTCGGCCTCCTGTCCTCCAAGCCCGTTCTGTACGTCTGCAACGTCGAGGAGGCCTCGGCCGACAAGGGCAACGAATTCTCTGCGCGCGTGTTCGAGCGGGCCAAGGAAGAAGGCGCCAAGGCCGTGGTCGTCTCGGCCAAGATCGAGAGCGAGATCGCCGTCCTGCCGCCCGACGAGCAGACGGATTATCTCGAAGCCGTGGGTCTCGAGGAGCCCGGCCTCAACCGCGTGATCCGCGCCGGCTACGAACTGCTGGGCCTCATCACCTACTTCACCGTCGGCCCCAAGGAGGCCCGCGCCTGGACGATCACCAAGGGCACCAAGGCTCCCGCCGCGGCCGGCGTGATCCATACGGATTTCGAGAAGGGCTTCATCCGCGCCGAGACCATCGCCTATGCGGACTACACCACGCTCAAGGGCGAAGCGGGCGCGCGCGATGCCGGCAAGCTGCGGCTGGAAGGCAAGGAATACACCGTGCAGGACGGCGACGTGATGCACTTCCGGTTCAATACCTGAGCCCCTTCGAACTCTCACCGTCATGGCCGGCCTTGTGCCGGCCATTTGTGTCTCGATGGACGACACTCCAACCTCATCCTGAGGAGGTCGCACATGCGACCGTCTCGAAGGATCTTCCAGAGGGCGCTGGAGGATCCTTCGAGACGCAGCCTGACGGCTGCTCCTCAGGATGAGGTCGGAGGGTGAGGGAGGCCGATGACCGGCACGATGCTGGCGAGGACAGCCCGCTTCGCCAATCTGTCAATTTCCTGAACGCGCGCTTTTTCGTCCGTTCAGGGCCGCCATGCGACAAAGCCTGCATCAAGGATGTGATCCATGCAGACTTTGTTCGATACCTTCGTCTCTCCCGGGCTCGGCCAGGCCGAATTCTTCATCGGCGTGCTCATGGCCTGCGGCTTTCTCATGATCGGCATTTCGGCCCTGCTCCCCAAGCGAGGCGCCGACAAGCTCGAATGGTGGGAGAGATAATTCTCCTCAGGGCAGACGCAGGGCCTTCGGTCCGATCCCGAGGCCGATCTGCAGGCTTTCCGCAATGCGCCCCGCCCGGTCCACGAAGAAAGCCGCCACGTCCGGCTCGCAGATTTCCCGGGCCGTCGCCTCGAACAGCGACAGCCAGCGGCCGAACAGCTCCGGCGTGAGCTGAAGGCCGAAATGCGCCGCCTGGGGCTTGCCCTGGTAGCGGCCGGTCCTGAGCGCAATCGAGGACCAGAAATCCACCATCAGGGCCAGATGCCGGCTCCAGCGGCCTGACAGGGCCTTTTGGAAGATCGGGCCGAGTTCCGGATCGCGGATCACCCGGTCGTAGAAGGTCTCCACAAGCTCACGGATCAGCTCCTCAGAGACGCCCTCGGCCGGGCTGATGATCGGGATGCTGCGGCCTGTGGCGGCTGAATGGGCCAATGTGCCTTCTCCTCTTGAGCCGAAAGGGACAGGAGCATGATGCTCCCATCCCGTTCAAGGAATCTTTGCGTCAGATCAAGTCGTCAATGGTGGCTGTGCTCGGCTTGGAGCTTCGCCTGCGGTCCATGGGGATATTCCTTGCTGTGGGAATGTGTCGTCAGTTCGATCTGCTGACCGGCACCGCCCTCGGCTCCGTAGAAGACCCCATGGAGCCCCCAATAGCCGCTCACCAGCACCACCAGGGCGACGGCCAGGCCCGCCGGGACCGAAGCCAGGGTACCGAAGCGCGGCAGGGTGTTCGGCATCTTGACGGCAATCGCCTTGGCCTCGCGGCAGGGGTCGGCCGCGACCAGGAAGAGAGCCGCCATGATCAGGGCATGGCCGACGAGGTCGATGCGGCCGAACGGATAGACCGCGGTGAAGAAGATCAGCAGCAGGGACACGGCCGAAAGACGGCGCACCAGCGGGGTCCAGAGCAGGCCGAAGCCGAGGATGAATTCCGCAACGCCGGCCATCGGGATGAACACGTCACGCGGCATGCCGAAGGTCAGAAAGGGCTTTTCCTCGACGAGCGGATAGAACCAGTTGGGATAGGCGAACTTTTCCAGGCTTGACCACATCAGCGCGTTCGCGATGCCCCAGCGCAGAGCCAGGAACCGGCGGGCACGCCACTTCTCGTCGTTCGAGGAGGCCATCACCAGATAGGCCGCAACGCCGACGCCAAGCGCCAGGTAATCGAGCAGGTGGAAGAGGTCGTATTCGCGCAGCGCCACCACCCACAGGGTGATGATGCCGGCCGCAGCGATCGGCATCGTCCGGCGCGAGAACACGCAGGCCGCGATCAGCAGCTGCGCCCAGGAGATCAACTCGGAATCGGTCTTGAGGTCGGGGGTGAGATAGATGCCGCCGACCGCAAAGATGGCGACGAAGAACGCTGCGGTCGACGAACGCATGAAATCGTCCGAGCGGCTCCAGAGCGGAGCGCTGATCCGATCGAGTCCTGCCTGGATGGCGCGGCCCAATGCCATGCGCTCGACGGCAAGAGTGGCCAGGAAGAAGGCGAGCACCAGGCCGATGCCGGTCCAGAACCATTGGTTGGCCAGAGTGGCGCTGATCGGCTGCGGAGCGGCATTGACGATGTAGGGCGCGAACCATTTCACATGAGCCTGCGCCGGCAGGCTCCAGAGAGCGCCGATGCCAACGGCGGCAGAGCCGGCCGCAATGCGCTTCAGGGAGAATGGGCTTCTTGTCCTTGGCTCGCGCGGTGCGGGGCCGTCGGCGGCAGATACGATACGCATGACATCCTCGTTATGGGAAATCGTTCTTGGATGGCCGAGGAATAGCCTCATCCCGGAAGCAGAGATATTCAGATCATCCCCCTAAGGAATTTTCCGTAGTGCCGTCATAGGCTTGGCCATTGAGCCGCGGCCCGGCTTGAAGGGCCCCGGAGGGATGATGAGGATCGTTCCTAAACCTTGAGCGTTGACGCCTTGTCATCTTCAATGCGACGTCATGCAGCTTCACCATAGACACGACTGGAATCTTACCCCCTCCGAGGCCATCGCCCTTCAGCAGCAGCTGAGAACGGAGGTCGTATCCGACCGGCCCATCGATCTCGATGCGGTAAAGCTCGTGGCCGGCGTCGACGTGAGCGTGAAGAACGAGCAGTCGCAGGCGGCCATCGTGGTGGTCACCTATCCGGGCTTCCTGCCGGTCGAGACCGTGCTGGCGCAGCGCCCGACCCCTTTTCCCTATGTTCCGGGCCTCCTGAGCTTCCGCGAGGGGCCGGTTCTCGAAGAGGCTTTCGAGAAACTGAAATCCGAGCCGGACGTGTTCCTCTTCGACGGGATGGGCATCGCCCATCCCCGGCGCATCGGCATCGCCAGCCATATGGGCCTGTGGCTGCAGCGGCCCACCATCGGCTGCGGCAAGACACTCCTGTGCGGGCGCTACAAGGATCTGGGCGAAGAGAAGGGCTCCGCCGCCCCCCTGGTCGATCGCAAGGAGACCATTGGCGTGGCCCTGCGCACCCGCACGGCCAAGAACCCGATGTTCATCTCGCCCGGGCACTTGGCCGATATTCCCACCGCGGCGGAGCTCGTCCTGCGCTGTTCTCCAAAGTATCGCTTGCCCGAACCGATCCGCCTGGCGCACAACGCAGCCGGGCAATTCAGCCCCCTTCCGGCCTGACCCTGAGGCGATACGCTCAAACCGCATCGATCGAGACCATGCCCCGTTACGCTTTCGAAGATTTCACGCCCGGCTCCACCCGGATGCTCGGCCCCACCATCGTGACCAAGGAAGCGCTGCTCGCCTTCGCGCAGGAATACGACGCGCAGCCCTTCCACGTGGACGAGGTCGCGGCCAAGGACAGCTTCATCGGCACGCTCATCGCCTCGGGCTGGCACACCTGCAGCATCAACATGCGCCTCCTGGCCGACGAGGTGATTCTCGATTCCACGTCCCTGGGCTCGCCGGGCATCGAGGAAGTGAAGTGGCTGAAGCCCGTCAGGCCGGGCGATGCCCTGCGCTCGCGCATGACGATCCTGGAGAGCCGCCCTTCGGCGAGTCGTCCCTCCCTCGGGCTGGTGCGCTTCCAGTTCGAGATGCTGAACCAGCAGGACGAGGCCGTCTTCTCGCAGAAGAACTGGATCATGTTCGGCCGCCGCGATGCGGAACCCGTCAGGGGATCGGGCTCCGCCGTTCTCACCGCGGCCGCCGCGGCCATGCCGGACCGCACGCCGGAGCGGGAGCTGCCGCATGTCTCCTCCAATCCCTATTTCGAGGATCTCGTAATCGGCGAGACGGAGGAGCTCGGTTCCTACACCTTCAAGCCAGATGACATCATCCGCTTCGCCCGGCAGTTCGACCCGCAGCGCTTCCATGTGGACGCGGAGGCCGCGAAGGACAGCCTGTTCGGCGGCCTCTGCGCCTCGGGCTGGCATACGGCGAGCGTCTGGATGAAGCACATGGTCGGCTACCGCGACCGCATCCGCGCCTATGCGCTCACCCATGGGGGGCGGGCCGCGCGGCTCGGCCCCTCCCCCGGCTTCTCCAACCTGAAATGGCTCAAGCCCGTCTATGCGGGCGATACGATCACCTACCGGTCGACCGTTTCCGCCAAGCGCGCCTCGGCCTCACGGCCTGGATGGGGCCTCGTGTTCCACCACAACGCCGGTACGAACCAGCGCGGAGAAGAGGTGTTCGCCTTCGACGGCATGGTGTTCTGGGAGAGGCGGGCTTAAAGCATCGAGCGCAAAAGTGGAGACCGGTTTTGCGTGGAAAGATGCGATTCTCTAATCCACATTCGACGCCTCGGCCCGCGCCCGGGTCTCCTCATCGAGGATGGTCCGAATCCTGGCGAGCACGGGATGCGCCGATGTCTGCTTCTGCCCGTAGCCGAGGTTGAACGCGTAGTCGAAATCCGCAGGATTCCGACCCTGATTGTGCTGGAGGATCGTCTCCAGCTTGTCGAGCCCCTTGGCGAGGATGGCCTCGGGCGACGAGGCCGCCTCGTATTCCTCCCACAGGGCCAGAATCTCGGCCCGCTTGTCCGGATGAAGGGACTTGGTGAGGATCTCCAGGTCGGCCCGCTCCTGAGCGGATTTGCCCGAACCTTCCGTCTGCAGAACGGCGGGAATGTCGCCGCTCAGGGCTTCGCCGAGATCGTGGACGATGCAGAGCTTGATGAGGCGCAGGAGATCGATGCGCTCGAACTCGTCCGAGAGCACCAGCGCCATCAGGCACAGGCGCCACGTATGCTCGGCCGTGCTCTCGGGACGCCCCGTCGACGTGTAGCCGCTGCGCAGGGTGCTCTTGAGCCTCTCCGCTTCCCGCAGAAATTCCAGCGCTCCGAGGATGCGGTCACTTGCCATCTGCGTGGCTCCCTGGTGCCCCTCACTCAATTGTCCCAAGCCTCATCCTGAGGAGCGAAGCGTCTCGAAGGACGAGGCGGCTCCAGCGCTCTCTGGAACCTCCTTCGAGACGCCGCTGCCGGCTCCTCAGGATGAGGACTGTATGATGATAGATACTGTTTAATGCCCCTCGAAGCTCACGAGGCTGCGTACCTCGACGCCGAGGTCGCGCAGCTTCGATGCGCCGCCGAGATCGGGCAGGTCGATGATGAAGCAGGCGGCGACGATGTTGGCCCCCATCTGGCGCAGGAGCTGGGTCGCCGCGACCGCCGTGCCGCCGGTGGCGATGAGGTCGTCTACGAGGATCACGCGCTCGCCCTGGCCGATGGCATCCGTGTGGATCTCCATCTCGTCGACGCCGTATTCGAGCGAATAGGCGATGCGCACCGTCTCGTGGGGCAGCTTGCCCTTCTTGCGGATCGGCACGAAGCCGGAGGAGAGCTGGTGCGCGATCGCGCCGCCGAGGATGAAGCCGCGGGCCTCGATCCCCGCCACCTTGTCGATACGCCCACCCGCGAAGGGATGGACGAGTTCGTCTACGGAGCGCCGGAAGGCGCGCGCATCGCCCAGCAGGGTCGTGATGTCCCGGAAGACGATGCCGGGCTTCGGATAATCCGGGATCGACCGGATCGCGGCTTTCAGGTCGGTGATGAGACGCTGGTCCATGGGGGTTAAGCCTGTCTGGGTGTCGAATGAAGATGGTTCTGCAAGCGTGGTCGGCACAAGGGCCGGGCTCACGTTCTCGAAGGATTTAGCACCCGCCCTGCCACCGCATCGAGCTTCCTCAGAAGCTCCGGATCGCGGGCCGAGGGAGCCGTCATGATGGCGCCGTCGAGCGCATGGTCCGAACCCACGGGGCACGGCTCGTGCTCGGCCGGAAAATCCCGGGCGATCCGGGCGATCAGGCCTGCCACCTTCTGGGCGTTCTGGTGCGCGACGGCGACGACGGAAGCCACGTCCACATCGTCGTGCTCCTCGTGCCAGCAATCGTAATCAGTCACCATGGCGATAGTCGCATAGGTGATCTCGGCCTCGCGGGCGAGCTTGGCCTCGGGCATCGCGGTCATGCCGATCACGTCGTAGCCGAGGTTCTTGTAGGTCACCGACTCGGCATAGGTGGAGAATTGCGGGCCCTCGATGCACACGAGCGTTCCGCCCAGGGTAAACTCGATGTTCTCGGCGACCGCCGCGTCGGCGATGCGCTGGCGCAGCAGCGGCCCGACCGGATGCGCCATGGGCACATGGGCGACGCAGCCCCGACCGAAGAACGAATTTTCGCGCCGGTGGGTGCGGTCCACGTATTGGTCCACCAGGACGAAGAAGCCGGGATAATACTCGTCCTTGAACGAGCCGCAGGCGGAGACCGAGATCAGGTCGGTGACGCCGGCGCGCTTCATTACGTCGATATTGGCCCGGTAGTTGATGTCGGAGGGCGACAGGGGGTGGCCCCGCCCGTGGCGCGGCAGGAACACGATCTCCGTCCCGCCGATGCGACCGACGCGCAGCACGTCCGACGGCTCGCCCCAGGGCGAGTCGACGCGCACTTCGCGCATATCCTCGAGCCCGGGAAGATCGTAGACGCCGGATCCGCCGATGATGCCTAGAACCGCCTTTGTCATCTTGAGTCCTCGCCTGCTTAGGATCAGGGCTCTTCATAGCCGAGCGCAAGGCTTGCCCCAAGCCTCACTGTTTCGAAGCCTCACTGCTCGACCAAAGGGATTGCGGCAATCTCGTCCGTCGCGAGGCAGGGAAAGAGCGTCTCGCGCACGAGCCTGATCTGCCTCACGGGCGCCGTGATGGAGACGGGCAGGCTTTCGATGCGCCCGACCACCTCGTCCGGAATTGCGGCACTCATCCGGTAGCGTGCCAGGGTCGAGTGGATCAGGTCGTAGATGATCGGCCTCTGGCCCGGCGGTGGTGGAATCTCGTTGACGATTCTCTCGCGGATGGCGTCGATCAGACCGGTCTCGTCGGTCGCCGTCGCGATGATCGCCGTGTCGGTGACCTTGAGACGGGAGAAGCGAAGCTCCAGGGTCCGATGGCCTGTGCAGAGCTCCTCCAGGAGGTCTCGGGCCCGTCCAGCGATGCTCCGCCAATATGGGTCCTTGTCGAAGTCGCCCTTCACCATCACCAGCGGATAGATGGTGACGTGCAGCGCAGGCTTCGGCCCCACATGCAGGGGCTCGGTCCAGAGCTCTGCGAAAGCCCGCTGAACCTCCGCGAAAGCATCCCGGGTCTCAGGCTCGAGGCTGGGTTGGACATGATAGGCGAGACAGGGCAGGCCCCAGATGTCGTCGGCGATCGTCTGCAACATGGGGACCGGGATAGAGCCGGCTCGGCATCCTGTCACCAGCAAAAAGAAAAAGGCCCCGAAGCGGGGCCTTGATCCTGGTCTTTAGGGATTGTGCGTCATCGGAGGCGTGGCGTGGCCGTCGACCTCGCCGCCCACCCGGGCCCAGACCTTCTTCTTGGTGAAGTAGAGCAGGCCGGACAGGACGATCAGAAACAGGATGACCTGGAAGCCGAGGCGCTTGCGGGCTTCGAGATGCGGTTCCGCCGTCCACATCAGGAAGGCCGTCACGTCGCGGGCGTACTGCTCCACGGTTTCGGGCACCTGAGGCTGACCGGCCTCGTTCTTCGGATACTCGACCTGGCCGTCGCTGAGCGGCTTCGGCATCGCTATCACGTGGCCCGGATAGTAGTGGTTGTAGTGACCACCCTGGGGCACGGTGAAGCCCTGCGGAGCCTCTTCGTAGCCGTTGAGCAGCGCCGTCACATAGTCGGCACCGTTTTCCGAGTATTGGCGGAAAACGTCCGTGATGAACCAGGGGAAGCCGCGCTCATAGGTGCGGGCCTTGGGCATCAGGGACAGGTCCGGCGGAGCCTTGCCACCGTTGGCCGAAGCGGCGGCGTTCTCGTTCGGGAACGGCGCCGGGAAGTGGTCGGCCGGACGGCCGGGACGCTCGAACATGTCGCCGGCTTCGTTCGGACCGTCCTGGACCTTGTATTCCGCCGCGAGGGCACGGACCTGGGCTTCGGAGAACTCCGGACCACCGGGCTGGTGCAGATTGCGGAAGTTAACGTAGTTCAAGGAATGGCAGGAGGCGCAGACCTCCCGGTAGACCTTGAAGCCGCGCTGGAGCTGGGCCCGGTCGAAGGTGCCGAACGGCCCCTGGAAGCTCCACTTCTGGGCTGGCGGCACCGGGGTCTCGCCAGCGGCGAAGGCCGGAGCGGCCAGGCCGAGGACGGCGGCTGCGATGAGAAGAGTACGCTTCATCATAGTTTCTGTTTCCTCGACTCTCGCGTCAGCCCTTGGAGTGCGGTTCGGGATTGGCGCCGGCCGGAATGCCCGCTCCGCCCTTCTGAACGCCCATGACGGATTCGAGGATCGAATTCGGCAGCGGCAGCGGACGCTCGACGAAGCCAAGCACCGGCAGGATGATCAGGAAGTGGGCGAAGTAGTAGACCGTGCAGATCTGGGAGGCGATCACATACCAGCCCTCAGCCGGGCGGGAACCAAGCCAGCCGAGCAGGAAGCACACGATCACGAAGATCCAGAAGAACTGCTTGTAGAGCGGACGGTAGGCCGTGGAGCGGACCTTGGAGGTGTCGAGCCAGGGCATGAAGCACCAGATCACGATGGCAGAGCCCATGGCGATGACGCCGCCGAGCTTGTCCGGGATGGCGCGCAGGATCGCGTAGAACGGCAGGAAGTACCATTCGGGAACGATGTGGGACGGCGTCACCGCCGGGTTCGCCGGGATGTAGTTGTCCGCATGTCCGAGATAGTTCGGCATGTAGAACACCCAATAGGCGAAGAAGACCATGAACACGGCGACGGCGAAAACGTCCTTGATCGTCGCGTAGGGGGTGAAGGGAACCGCGTCCTTGCCCGACTTGATCGGAATGCCGGTCGGGTTGTTCTGACCCGGCACGTGCAGCGCCCAGATGTGCAGGATCACGACGCCCGCGATCATGAAGGGCAGCAGGTAGTGCAGGGAGAAGAAGCGGTTCAGGGTCGGGTTGCCCACCGAGTAGCCGCCCCAGAGGTAGCTCACGATGGTCTCGCCGACGACCGGGATCGCCGAGAAGAGGTTGGTGATCACGGTGGCGCCCCAGAAGCTCATCTGGCCCCACGGAAGCACGTAGCCCATGAAGGCGGTCGCCATCATCAGCAGGAAGATGATCACGCCGAGGATGTAGAGAACCTCGCGGGGCGCCTTGTAGGAGCCGTAGTAGAAGTTCCGGAAGATGTGGACGTAGACGGCCACGAAGAACATCGACGCGCCGTTGGCGTGCAGATAGCGGATCAGCCAGCCGTAGTTCACGTCACGCATGATGTGTTCAACGGACTGGAACGCCAGAGCGGCATTCGGCGTGTAGTACATCGCCAGGAACACGCCGGTCACGATCTGCGCGACGAGCATGAAGGCCAGGATGGCGCCGAAGGTCCAGAAATAGGTCAGGTTCCGCGGAACCGGGAACGCAATGAAGGACGAGTGAACGAGGCCTGCGATGGGCAAACGGCTCTCGAACCACTTACCGAAGGCGCTCTTGGGAACGTAAGTTGTGGGATGTGCGCTCATGGATATCGCCTGATCGTCGCTTTCAGTTACGCCGTGGCTTCTTGGCCGATCACGATCTTCGTGTCCGACGCGAAGGTATAGGGCGGAATCGGCAGGTTGATCGGCGCCGGGCCGCCGCGGACGCGGCCGGAGGTGTCGAAGATCGAGCCGTGGCATGGGCAGAACCAGCCATGATACTCACCCTGCTGGCCGAGCGGCACGCAGCCCAGATGGGTGCAGTTGCCGTAAACGATCAGCCACTGGGCCTTGCCTTCCTTGACGCGGGCCGAGTCGGGCTGCGGATCGCGCAGGGAGGCGACGTTCACGTCCTCGGCGGCCTTGATTTCCTCGGCCGTGCGGTGACGGATGAAGATCAGCTTGCCGCGCCAGAAAACCTTGACGATCTGCCCTTCGGCGATGGGGGTCAGGTCCACCTCGACGGGGGCGCCGGCAGCCACCGTCGCCGCGTCGGGCGCCAGGGACTGCACGAAGGGCCATACCAGGGTGGCTCCGCCGACAACGGCAGCTGCGCCCGTGGCGATGTAGAGGAAATCGCGCCGTGTCGGCTCAGCGACATGAGTGGTGGTCTCGGCCACTTGGCTCTCCAGCATTGGTCAAAAAACGAGAACCGCGCATCGGCAACGCCTTGGGAGCCAAGGCATTTGGCACACGAGGTCCACAATGGAACAAGCATGCGCGGCGACGCGCGCGCAATGCGACTGGGAGTCGCCGCGCGGTGGCTCTTTGGCACGGCCAAGCCCGCCTGTCCATAGCCGGATTGGAGTTGTTCCAGCCTGTGGCGCAAAATGCCGCCGATGCCGCGCCCTCAAGAGCTCCCTTGACGGCAGCGCCCGATGCCCCGATGACGGGCCCATGCCCCGTCTCGCCATCTACCAGCCGGACATTCCGCAGAATACCGGCACCATGCTGCGCCTCGCCGCCTGCCTCGGCGTGCCGGTGGAGATCATCGAACCCGCGGCCTTCGACGTCTCGGACCGGAACCTGCGCCGCTCCGGGATGGATTATCTCAACCGCGTGGCGATCACGCGGCACATCTCCTGGCGCGCCTTCGAGGCCTGGCGGCAGGAGGCCGAGGGCCGGCTGATCCTGACCACGACCAAGGGCGCCGTCGCCTACACCGATTTCGCATACCGGCCCGACGACATCATCCTGGTCGGCCGGGAATCCGCCGGGGTGCCGGAGGAGGTCCATCAGGCGGCAGATGCTCGCGTGGTCATTCCCATGCAGCCCGGCCTGCGCTCCCTCAACGTCGCCGTGACCGCCGCCATGATCCTCGGCGAGGCCCTGCGGCAGACGAACGCCTTTCCTCATCCCGCTCTTCCAGAAACCTAAAGCGACATCATGACCGACAAAGCCGACATCGAACGCCTGCAGACGGAGGCCCCCCGCTGGTTCGCCACCCTGCGCGACCGGATCTGCGCCGCGTTCGAAGCCCTGGAGGACGAGGTGACGGCTCCCCTCCCCCCGGAGGCCTCCGAGCCCGGCCGGTTCGAGCGCACGCCCTGGGAGCGCAAGGACCACAGCGGAGCCCCCGGCGGCGGAGGCGTCATGTCCATGATGCGCGGCCGCGTGTTCGAAAAGGTGGGCGTGCACGTCTCGACGGTGCACGGGGAATTCGCGCCGGAATTCCGCGGCCAGATCCCGGGCTCGGACCAGGATCCGCGCTTCTGGGCCGGCGGCATCTCGCTCATCGCCCACCCGTGGAACCCCAACGTTCCGACGGTTCACATGAACACCCGCTTCGTGGTCACCACGAAGACGTGGTTCGGCGGCGGGGCGGATCTCACGCCGGTGCTCGACCGGCGACGGACCCAGGACGATCCGGACACCATCGCCTTTCACCAGGCCATGGAAGAAGCCTGCCGAACCCACGCGCCGGAAGGCTCCTACGAGAAGTACAAGGTGTGGTGCGACGAGTATTTCTTTCTCAAGCACCGCAAGGAGCTGCGCGGCATCGGTGGCATCTTCTACGATTACCACTGGACCGGGAACCCGGACGAGGACCTGGCCTTCACCCGGCAGGTGGGCGAAGCCTTCCTCAAGGTCTATCCCGAGATCGTCCGGCGCAACGTCACAAAACCATGGACGGAGGAGGACCGCATCGAGCAGCAGGTGCGGCGCGGACGCTACGTGGAGTTCAACCTGCTCTACGACCGGGGCACGATCTTCGGCCTGAAGACCGGCGGCAACATCGCGTCGATCCTGTCCTCCATGCCGCCGACGGTGAGGTGGCCTTAAGCCTTCTCCAACACCCGCCCGAGCAGATCCTTCGCATAGGCCTCGTCCGTCCGGCAGCCCTCCACCAGCCAAGCCTGGCGGGCTTGGGCGAGCAGCTGGCCGATCCTCGGGCCTTTCGGAATGCCGCCCTCGATCAGGTCGGCTCCGCGCAAGGGAAAGACCGGAACCGGCTCGATGCCGGCGCGAAACCGGTCGAGCGCTTCGCGTGCATCGGGATGGGCAACCGGGCGGGGCTCTCCTGCCGTGGCCGTGAGGACGGTCCGGAGGATGTCGAGATCGTGATCGGCCGCGAGACGTCGGATAGCGGCGGCGTCCAGGGGCAAGGCCCAGGTCTTGAGCCGGCACAGCAGCCCGCCATAGGCGGCGAGCTTCTTGTGCTCGTCGTTGGAGAGCCGCAGGCGTTCCCGCAACCGCTCCGCATCCTCCTCGATCATGACGGCGAGCGCGGCCAATCGCCAGATCGGCACGGGACCGTCCCGGTCGGAGGCAGCGACCCGGCTGAACCGCCCGAACTCGGCCGCGCCGTCCAGAAGCCATGTGAGGAAGCCGTGATCGGCCAGGAGGCGGATCGTGTCCTCCGCCCGACGGGCGACGATGAGCTTCATGAGCTCATGGCGGATCCGCTCCTTCGAGAGGATCGCCAGCCCCTGCCGCTCGGCGCCCGACGCGGCGAGCCCCTCCGGGTCCGGATCGCCCTGCGCGTATTCCGCATGGAAGCGGAAGAACCGCATGATGCGCAGATAATCTTCGCGGATGCGGGCATGGGCGTCGCCGATGAAGCGAACGCGCCGGGCCGCCAGATCCGTCACGCCGCCGGTGTAATCGTGGAGCCGTCCATCCAGGCCGAGCGACAGGGCATTGATGGTGAAATCGCGCCGCCTCGCATCGAGCACGAAATCGCGACCGAAATGCACGACCGCGTGCCGCCCGTCGGTCTCCACATCCTCGCGCAGGGTCGTGATCTCGTAGGGCTCGCCTTCGACGATCACCGTGATCGTGCCATGTTCGATCCCGGTCGGCACAGCCTTGAAGCCGGCCGCCTCCGCGCGTGCGACGATGGCATCCGGCAGCAGCGTCGTGGTGCAATCCACCTCGGTCACCGGCCTGCCGAGAAGGGCGTTGCGCACGGCGCCGCCCACGATGCGGGTCTCCTGCGCGTCGTTGTTGAAGACCTTCAGGAGGCGGCGCAACGCGGGGCGCTCCAGAAGGCTTGCCAGGGCCTGTCGATCGAGTTTGTCCATCACTCGAAATGTCCCGGTATCACGCGCCCATTCTCAACATGCGTCGGCACATAGGCGCCCGTCCGGCGCTCGTCCACGAGGCCCGTGACGATCAGCGACAGGACCACGAAGCTCAGGCCAGCTATGGTGAGCCAGAGCGACTGGCTGCTCCAATGCGACCACAGCAGGGGGTCGCGGCGGCGGATGACGAGATAGGCTGCAAAAACAACGAAGGGCAGGAGAAACAGCACTAAACCCTGAACAACTGCCCGCGTCATGAACCGTAGAGCCTTTCGTACAAATTGCGGATGATGCCCGCCGTCACGCCCCAGATGTAGCGTCCCTCGTAGGGCATTGCATAGTAGCGGCGCACCCGGCCCTTCCATTCGCGGGAATGCAGCTCATGGCGCGCGGGATCCATGAGGAAGCCGAGCGGCACCTCGAAAGTGTCGGCCACCTCGTCGTGATTGAGGTCGAGGGTGTAGGAGGGGGACACCCGCGCCACCACGGGCATGACGAGATAATTCGTCGTGGACAGATAGGCGTCGAGATAACCGAGCGGGCTGATGAAGCGGCTGTCGAGGCCGATTTCCTCCATGGCCTCGCGGCAGGCCGCCGCCAGGACGGAGGCATCCTCGGGATCGACCCGCCCGCCCGGAAAGGCGATCTGCCCCGAATGCTGGCGCAGATGGGTGGAGCGCTCGGTCAGAAGCAGCATCGGCTCCTCGCGCATGACCACGGGAACCAGCACCGCGGCCGGCTTGGGCGTCAGGGGATGGGCCAAGGGCACGTTGTCCAGGGTGTGGTCGCCGCGGGGATTGGCGAGGGCCTCGTCCTGATGCGGCGGTTCGGGCCGCAGCCGCTCGGCCGCCCGGGTCAGGAAATCGGGCGCGTCGTGAGGTGCAAGGCGCATCACAGCGCATCCCATTCGTCGCTGGAAGCCATGTGGAAGAAGATGCCATTGGCCATGACACCGAAGCTGCCAACGCCGTCCACGCGCCGCTCCTCGCCCATCGCGACGAGATCCAGCGCCAGGGATCGGGTCACCAGAGCCCAGAGCTCACCCCGTACCTTAACGTAAGGCTTCACGCCGCCATGGGCGTCCCGGTCGAAGCGCAGGGGATGCTCCGGCCCGACCTGCACGAGATCGTCCACATTGGTGCGGAAGGCGATCTGCCGGCTCTCGCCGTCGCCCTCCACGGCCATCTCGACCGCGAGGAACGGCGCATCCTCGACCGTGATCCCAACCCGCTCGACCGGGGTGACGAGCACGTAGCGCTCCGGGTCCTTGCGCAGGACCGTCGAGAACAGCTTCACGAGAGCCGGGCGGCTGATCGGCGTGCCCATGTAATGCCACGTCCCGTCGGACGCGATGCGCATGTCGATCTCGCCGCAATAGGCCGGGTTCCAGCGCTCGACCGGCGGCGGGCCTTTGCGCTTGGGCTCAGAGCCGAGCGCCTCGGCGAGGCGGGCCAGGGCATTGCCGGGAATGGGGGATGAATGTTCGGTCATGACGCAAGCGTGAACAGGAATCTTGAAGTTACGGATCGACGAACGGAGATCGATTGTTACTTGCTAGTGCATCGTGCGGAAAAGTGGACCCGGTTTTCCGCATCGACGATGCACACATTAATGGAAGAAGCATCGGATCCGATCCCAAAAGTGGGTCCACTTTTGGGATCGGATCCGATGCTTTAGAGCATAGAGGCCCCGGCTGTCCCGTCCACTCCGTTCCCTCAGATGATGCGGCGCAACGACCCTTGCATCTCGACACGGAACAAAGGCAGACTAGCTACCGGGGGCAATTGCGAACGAGGAGAGTGACCTCATGACGGCCAGCATTGCTCAAGCGCCTACCGCATTGGACGACGCGATCATCCGCAACGCGGAGGCGACCCTTGAGACTGTCGGCCGCGCCCGGGAGGCCATTCACACGGTCATCTTCGGCCAGGAGGATGTGGTCGACCTGACCCTGATCACCCTTCTCGCGGGCGGCCACGGCCTTCTCGTGGGCGTCCCGGGCCTCGCCAAGACGAAGCTCGTGGAGACGCTCGGCATCGTGCTCGGCCTCGACGCCCGCCGCATCCAGTTCACCCCCGACCTGATGCCCTCCGACATCCTCGGCTCCGAGATTCTCGACGAAGGCGCCGACCGCCGCCGCTCCTTCCGCTTCGTGAAGGGTCCGGTCTTCGCCCAGCTCCTGATGGCCGACGAGATCAACCGCGCGAGCCCGCGCACCCAGTCGGCCCTGCTCCAGGCCATGCAGGAGCATCACGTTTCCGTGGGCGGCGAGCGGCACGATTTGCCCCAGCCGTTCCATGTGCTCGCGACCCAGAACCCCATCGAGCAGGAAGGCACCTACCCCCTGCCAGAAGCCCAGCTCGACCGTTTCCTGCTCGAGATCGACGTGGGCTACCCGACCCGCGACGCCGAACGGCGCATCCTGATCGAGACCACGGGCGCCGATGAGCACAAGCCCCAAGCCGTCATGAATGCCGATGCGCTCATGAACGCCCAGCGCCTCGTCCGCCGCCTGCCGGTCGGCGAGAGCGTGGTCGACGCGATCCTCGACCTCGTCCGCTCGGCCCGCCCCGAAGGCGGCGGCGTCGACGGCGTGACCGACAAGATCCTGTGGGGCCCCGGCCCCCGCGCCAGCCAGGCCCTGATGCTGGCGGTGCGCGCCCGCGCGCTGATCGAGGGCCGCGTGGCGCCCTCCATCGCCGACGTGGTGGCGCTTGCCGAACCCGTGCTCAAGCACCGCATGGCGCTGACCTTCTCCGCCCGGGCCGATGGGGAATCGATCAAGAGCGTCGTCGGCCGGCTCACCGCGCGGCTGGCAGGCTAGGATCATCGTCATGGCCCGTGTCCGGGTCCTTCCCGAAAGCGCCCGCTCTCCGGGGCGCAGCGAAACGGAGAGCGCGCTCGCCCTCGCCAGCCGGATGCCGCATCTCGTGCTCGAAGCCCGGCGCGTGGCCGCGAACCTCGCGCACGGCATCCACGGCCGCCGCCGCGCCGGAACCGGCGAAACCTTCTGGCAGTTCCGCCCCTTCGTGACCGGAGAGGCGGCGCAGCGCATCGACTGGCGCCGCTCCGCCCGCGACGACCGGCTCTATGTGCGCGAGCGGGAATGGGAAACGGCCCAGACCGTCTGGTTCTGGATCGACCGTTCCGCCTCCATGGGCTACGTCTCGGACCTGGCCCAGGCGCCCAAGATCGAACGCGCCATCGTACTCGGACTGGCGCTCGCCGATTGCTTCGTCGAAGCCGGCGAGCGAGTCGGCGTGCTGGGCCTCATGCCGCCGCGCGCCACCCGGCGCATCGCGGAGGCCATGGCCCAGACCCTGGTGGCCGACCGCTCCGCCCTGGAGGAGGATCTGCCGCCGCAGGCCCCCGTCGCGCCGCAGCACGAGGCGGTGCTGATCAGCGATTTCCTGTCGCCCCTGCGCGACATCACCGCCATGGTCGAGGGCATCTCGTCGCGGGGCGCACGGGGCCATCTCGTAATGATCGTCGATCCCGTCGAGGAGACGTTCCCGTTCCAGGGACAGGCGGTCCTGCACGATCTCGAAGACGGCCTTTCCCTGCGCATCGGCGACGCGGTTTCCTGGGGCCGGGCCTATCGCCTGCGGATCGAGCAGCATCGGGAGGAACTGCAGGCTCTCGCCCGCCGCCGGGGCTGGACCCTGACGATCCACCGCACCGACCGTCCCGCCAGCGAAGCGGCGCTCCGGATCATGACCCTGGTGTCCACGTCGCGCGGCGCCGGCCCGGGAGGGCGTTGATCGATGTTCGGCCTTCCCCTCACCTTCACCGTCCCGCTGGTCCTGACCGCCCTCGCGGCCCTGCCGGCCATCTGGCTGCTGCTGCGCATCACGCCGCCGCAGCCGAGGCGCGTCGACTTTCCGCCGCTCAAGATCCTCGCCGACCTGCGGCCCGAGCAGGAACTGCCCGCGCGCACACCCTGGTGGCTCCTGCTGCTGCGGCTCCTGCTCGCAGCCCTCCTCATCCTCGCGGCCTCCGGCCCGATCTGGAACCCGCTCGCGGAAGACAACAACCGCTCGCCGCTTCTCATCATGCTCGACAACGGCTTTGCCGCCGCGCACGACTGGCGCGATCGCATGAATCTCGCGTCCGAGCGCATCGAGGCGGCGGGACGCGACGGACGCACCGTCGCGCTCGTGGCAACCGCCGAAGCGCCCGCCGCCATCGAGCCCACGAGCCCGGCCACGGCTCTGGAACGGCTGCGCTCCCTCAAGCCCCAGCCGCATCTGCAGGACCGGCAGGCCCATCTCGACTCGATCAAACGGTTCCTGGAATCCACGCCCGAGCCCAACCTTGTCTGGATCAGCGACGGGGTCGCGGGCGTTGACGGTCAGGGCTTCATCGACGGTTTGGCGCAGATGGCGAACGGGCAGCGGATCACCGTTCTGAAAGCGGAGCGCGCTCCTGCCCTGGCCGTTGCCGGTGTCGAGAATGCCGGCGGGCAGCTCAATGTCAGGCTCGTGCGGCCCGAGCCGAACGGACGCGATGCCGGGACGGTGCGCGCCCTCGACATCAAGAGCCTGCCGCTCGCCGACATGCGCTACTCCTTCGATCCGAACGCCACGGAGACGAGTGTCGCGTTCGACCTTCCGACCGAGATCCGCAATGCCATCGCGCGCATAGAGATCCTCGGCGAAGGATCCGCAGGCGCCGTGCATCTCCTCGACGAGCGCGGCAAGCGCCGTCGCGTCGGCCTCGTTTTCGGCGGAACCTCCGATCAGGCCCAGCCGCTTCTCTCACCGCTCTATTACATCGAGCGCGCATTGGCGCCCTATTCCGAGATCCGCAACGGCCGCGGCGCGGTGGCCGACGCGGTGAACCAGCTCATCGACGAGCAGGTCTCCGTTCTCGTGCTCGCCGATGTGGGCGGCCTCGACGAGGAGACCCTCGGCAAGGTCACGGC
Source organism: Microvirga sp. 2MCAF35 (assembly GCF_052115545.1). Lineage (NCBI taxonomy): Bacteria > Pseudomonadati > Pseudomonadota > Alphaproteobacteria > Hyphomicrobiales > Methylobacteriaceae > Microvirga > Microvirga sp. 2MCAF35. The sequence continues at coordinate 27,873 of NZ_JBFRGW010000029.1, read as the reverse complement.
CTTCGTCGAGCGGGGCGGCATGCTGCTGCGTTTCGCGGGCTCCAGGCTCGCCGCCGGCAACGACGAACTCGTGCCGGTGCGCCTGCGCCGGGGCGGCCGCAGCCTCGGCGGCACGCTCTCCTGGGACACGCCCAAGACCTTCGCGCCGTTCACCCGCGAAAGCCCCTATTTCGGCCTTCCCGTACCGGAGGAGATCGGCATCCGCCGCCAGATCCTCGCGGAGCCGGACGGCGACCTGCCGGCGAAGACCTGGGCGTCGCTCGCCGACGGCACGCCCATCGTCACGGCCGACAGGCGCGGCGACGGCCTGATCGTGCTCTTCCACGTCACCGCCGACACCACCTGGTCGAACCTGCCCCTGTCGGGCCTCTTCGTCGACATGCTGCGCCGAACCACGGCCCTCGCGGGCGCGCCCGGCGACGTGAATGCGGAAGCCCGCAATGCGGAGAACGAGACAGTGGCCCCACGCCTGACTCTCGACGGATACGGCATCTATACCTCGCCCCCGGCAACCGCCCGCGCCATTGCGCGCACCTACGCCGAGCGCGCCAACGGGGAGCATCCCCCGGGCTTCTACGGGCCGGTGGATTCGAGCCTCGCGGTGAATGCGCTCCTGCCCGGCGACCGCCTCGCGCCCATCAACTACGCGCCGCTCAATGCGCGGGTCGCGCCGCTCGCCGGCGCACAGACCATCGATCTGCGCATGCCGCTCTTCATGCTCTCCCTCGCGCTCCTGCTGATCGATACGCTCGCCTCCCTGTGGCTCGGCGGACATCTGTCGAATCTCGCCGGTCGCCTGCGCCGGGCCGGCGCGACGGCAGCCATCGTCCTGGGGGCGTTCCTGCTCCTCGATCCGGCCTCCGACGCCAGCGCGCAGGATCGCCGCTCGCCCATGACGATGGAGAGCACCAATCCGGCCCTCGTGACCCGCCTCGCCTATGTCATCACGGGCGACCCGCAGGTCGACGACACGAGCAAGGCGGGCCTGACGGGACTGACGCAGGTGCTGAGCCAGCGCACGGCCCTGACGCCCGGCGAGCCCATCGGCATCGATCTTTCGCGGGACGAGGTGGCCTTCTACCCGCTGATCTACTGGCCCATCGTCGCGTCGCGCCCCGCGCCGTCGGAGGCCGCGATCCGGCGGCTCGACGCCTTCATGAAGGGTGGCGGCACCGTGATCTTCGACACCCGCGACGCCTTCGGCAACCGCCCGGACGGCGCCCCCACGGCGGAAGGGCAATACCTGCGCCGGATGCTGGCGAGCCTCGACATTCCCGAGCTCGAACCCGTGCCGTCGGACCATGTGCTGACCAAGACCTTCTACATCCTCGACAGCTTCCCCGGCCGCTACGCCACGGGGCAGACCTGGGTCGAAGCCCTGCCGCCCGCCCCCGAGGGCGAGGCCAGCCGTCCCGCCCGCTCGGGCGACGGCGTCTCGCCGATCATCATCACGTCCAACGATCTCGCCGCCGCCTGGGCGGTGGGCCAGCGGGGCGAGTGGCTCTTTCCGGTGGTCGGCAGCGACCAGCGCCAGCGGGAATTTTCGTATCGCAGCGGCGTCAACATCGTCATGTATGCGCTGACCGGCAACTACAAGGCCGACCAGGTGCACGTGCCGGCCCTGCTCGAACGCCTCGGGCAGTAAGGGGACAATCTTTTGCTCTCGATCGGCTTCTCCCCCCTCGTTCCGGCCTACGCCCTCTGGGTCCTCGGCGCCGTCGTCGTGCTCATGGCGATCCTTGCGCTGGTATCCCGCGGTCCCGTGGCGATCCTGCGGGCCGTGGCCCTCGGGCTCGTCCTCCTCGCCCTCGCCAATCCGGCGCTCGTTCAGGAAGACCGGGAGAAGGTGAAGGACATCGTGGCGGTGGTCATGGACCGCTCGACCTCGCAGACCCTCGGCGACCGGCCGGCCATGACCGATCAGGTGAGAGCCGAGCTGGAGCGCCGCTTCGGGTCGCTCGCCGACGTGGAGCCCCGCTTCATCGAGGCGGATGACGGCAACGGCGACGACGGCACACGCCTGTTCACTGCCCTGTCCAACGGATTGGCCGACGTGCCACCCGACCGGCTCGCCGGCGTCATCTTCGTCACCGACGGCGTGGTGCACGACATTCCGTCCTCCGTGGAGGGCCTCGGCTTCAAGGCGCCGCTCCACGCCCTCATCACCGGCCGCCCGGACGAGCGCGACCGGCAGATCAAGCTTCTGGAGGCCCCGCGTTTCGGTATCGTCGGCAAGGACCAGACCATCCGGGCGCAGATCATGGAGCGCGGTGGCACGGGCTCGGCCCTCGTGACCGTGCGGCGCGACGGGCAGGTCCTCACCCGCCAGCAGGTGCCGGCCGGCACGCCCTTCTCCCTCGACGTACGCATCGAGCATGGCGGCACCAACGTGGTCGAGCTCGAAGTGGAAGGCCTGCCCGACGAGCTGACCCAGGCCAACAACCGGGCCGTCGTTCCCATCGAGGGCATCCGCGAGAAGCTGCGCGTGCTGCTGGTTTCCGGCGAGCCCCATGCGGGCGAGCGGACCTGGCGAAACCTCCTGAAATCCGACGCCAATGTGGACCTCGTCCACTTCACCATCCTGCGTCCACCGGAGAAGCAGGACGGCACGCCGATCAACGAACTCTCGCTGATCGCCTTCCCGACCCGCGAGCTGTTCCAGCAGAAGATCAAGGAATTCGACCTGATCATCTTCGACCGCTACGCGAACCAGAGCATCCTGCCCTCCAGCTATTTCGAGAACATCGTGCGCTACGTGCGCGAGGGCGGCGCGATCCTGGTGGCGGCGGGGCCTGAATTCGCCAGCTACGGCAGCCTCGCGCAGACGCGGCTCGCCCCGATCATTCCCGGCCAGCCCAACGGCACCATCGTCGAGCAGCCCTACAAGGCGCACATCACCGAGACGGGCGACCGCCACCCGGTCACCCGCGACCTTCCGGGTTCCGAGCAATCGCCGCCTGCCTGGGGCGAGTGGCTGCGCATCATCGGCTCGCAGGTACAGTCCGGCGACACCCTCATGTCGGGAGCCGAAGACCTGCCCCTCCTCGTGCTGCGCCGGGAGGAGAAGGGCCGCGTGGCGCTGCTCCTCTCCGACCATGCCTGGCTCTGGGCGCGGGGTTATCAGGAGGGCGGGCCGCATCTCGACCTCCTGCGCCGCCTCGCCCATTGGCTCATGAAGGAGCCGGCCCTCGAAGAAGAGGCGCTGCGCGCCAGCGCCCAGGGACGCACCATCCGCGTCGAGCGCCAGACCATGGCCGAGACCGCCGATCCCGTGACCCTCACGGCGCCGAGCGGCCAGGAGAGCAGCATCCCGCTCACCGAGAGCCGCCCCGGCCTCTTCACCGCCCAGATGGAAAGCCGCGAGCTCGGGCTGCACACGCTCCGCTCGGGCGACCTCGTCGCCTTCGTGAGCATCGGCCCGACCAATCCGCGCGAGCTGATGGACGTGTTCAGCAACACGGACGCCTTGGCCCCGATCGCGGAAGCGACGGGCGGATCGGTGCGGCGCGTCGCCATGGCGGGCGATCAGGGCATCACGGTGCCCCGCATCCTGGCGGTGCATTCGGGCACCCGCCTGTCCGGCGGCGACTGGATCGGGATCCGGCCCAGCGACAGCGCCATCGTCCGCGGCGTATCCGTCTTCCCGATGGCGCTCGGCTTCGTCGGCCTGGTGCTCCTGATCGGCTCCACCCTCGCCGCCTGGCTGATCGAAGGGCGCCGGAGGGGGTAAGCGAAGTTGCAACCCGCTACCACGTCATCACCGGCCTCGTGCCGGTGATCTCGCTTCTGTAGGACGCTGCGCCCTTCCAATCGGGATGGCAGGCACAAGGCCGGCCATAACGTGGAGGATAACGGGAGCCCTCGGGCTATTCGTTTGAATCAGACAGCGGGCTCACCAGCCCCTTCGCGCCTGCCATCGCCCCTTCGACCAGCTCCAGCGCCAGGAAGCGCGCCGGATTGACCGGGCCGGGAAGCTGCAATTGCTGGGGCGGGATGCGCTTGAAGCCGAAGCGGCTGTAATAGGGCTCGTCGCCCACGAGCAGCACCAAGGTATGGCCCTTGGCCTTGGCGGCATCGAGGGAGCGGCGCATCAGGGCCGCGCCGATGCCGCGACTCTCGAAGGCCGGTTCGACCGTGAGCGGCCCGAGCATCAGGGCCGGGACCTCGCCGGCCCTCACCGGCGTCATGCGCACGGAGCCGACGAGCAGGGTGCCGACCATGGCGGTGAAGGACAGATCGAGGCGGTGGGACGCCCCTTCCCTCAGGCGCGAGGCGGTGCGGGCGAAGCGCCCTGGGCCGAAGGCGCGCTCGTGCAGGCGCTCGATGGCTTCGGAATCGATGGGTTGTTCGGTACGGATAAGGAGCGAGAGCTCGGTCATGACGGACTCGGGACGAGAAAACGGGAATGGCGACTGAATGAATGTCAGCCGTGTCGTCGTCGCAGAATCCGGGTGATGGTCATGAGCTCGGCGTTTCCTCAGGCCGTCAGGCCATAGCAGCGTCGGGAACGCGGCGCAAACCCTCTCTCACCAAGTGGCGGAAGCGGGCTGGCCGTTGAGGATCTCGGCCAGGCGGTTGCGCGTGGCGACGGTCGTTCCTTCGGGCAGCCGATCGAGGGGGAAGAAGCCCGCCTCGGCGATCTCCCGGTCCGGCTGCTTGACCTCCACGACCGTGAAACGCCGGATCACATAGACCAGCACGTGGTCGCGCCGGGAAATCCTGCGGTTGAAGAAGACGCCGAACAGGTCGGGCGTTCCGTCGATCGTGATGCAGGCCTCCTCGCGAAGCTCACGGTCGAGCGCATTGAGGGCCGTCTCCCCGGTCTCGACCCCTCCTCCCGGCAGGTGCCAGCCGGGCACATAGGTGTGCCGAATGAGGAAGACCCGGTTCCGGTCGTCGAGAACCACGCCGCGCACCCCCAGCGTCAAGCCGCGGGAAAAGCGCCAGTAGGTATGAAGGCCCCAGGAGACGAAGCGCGCGCCCCTGCGGGGCGGATGAGAGTCAGACATCGAACCAAGCCATCATAACAAGATTACGGAAGGATGAATGTACTCATTCCTCAATTGCATAGCTGTTCCCGCAAATCGGCACGTGACCCGCATTATACGAAGGTCTAAGACAACGCCAACCAAAGGTGTTCCAATGTTTCTCGCGCTGATCCTGTCCCGTCTCAACCGTTCCGCCCGCTTCTCCTGGTCCCCGGCCCTCAACCTCGAGGACCGCTCGATCTACTCGACCCTGATCCCGGGCGCCCAGTACTGAGAGTGAAGTCCGCCCTCCTGCCTCTGCAGAAGGGCTTGGCGAAAGCCCGAACTCCTGTTTAGAATATTTCTAAACAGGAGTGGGTATGAAGTCTCTGTCCGAACTCTCCGAGCGCGAGGTTATCGCGCTTGCCATCGCCAACGAAGAGGAAGATTCGCGGATCTATCAGGATTTCGCGGACCGCCTTCGCGGCGATTTCCCCGCCTCGTCCGACATCTTCAACGACATGGCCGAGGAAGAGCGGGCCCATCGCAATTCCCTGTACGATTTCTATCGCGCCCGCTTCGGCGAGCACCTCCCGCCCATCCGCCGGGAGGACGTGCGCGGCTTCCTGAAGCGCCGCGCCGTCTGGTGGAGCGCCCATCTCGACCTCGACCGCATGCGCCGCGAGGCGGAGGTCATGGAGCTGCAGGCAGCGGCCTTCTATGAAAAGGCCGCGCAGCAGACCCTCGACGTCTCCGTGCGCGAATTGTTCACCAAGCTCGCCGAGGTCGAGCGCGGTCACGAGCGCAAGGCCAGCGAGCTGCACGCCGCCCACCTGACCGAGAATGCGGAAGCCGCCGAGGAACATGCCCGCCGCAGGCTCTTCGTGCTGCAATATGTGCAGCCGGGACTGGCTGGTCTCATCGACGGCTCGGTCTCGACGCTAGCCCCCCTGTTCGCCGCCGCCTTCGCCACCCAGAACAACTGGGAGACCTTCCTCGTCGGACTTGCAGCCTCGGTCGGCGCGGGCATCAGCATGGGGTTGACGGAAGCGCTCTCCGACGACGGCGAGATCACGGGCCGCGGCTCGCCCTGGCTGCGCGGTCTGGTCTGCGGCGTCATGACGGCGGCCGGCGGTCTCGGCCACACCCTGCCCTATCTCGTGCCGGATTCCTGGCCGAACGCCTTCCTGCTCGCCACCAGCATCGCGGCGTTGGTCGTGGCGATCGAGCTCGTGGCGATCTCGTGGATCAGGACGCGCTACATGGAGACGCCGTTCTGGAGCGCCACCATGCAGGTCGTTTTCGGCGGCGTTCTGGTGCTTCTCGCCGGTATCTTCATCGGCAGCGCTTGACGCATGGGGCTGGGCGCGCGAACTCTCGCTTCCGTTCGCAGCAACCCGGCCGCCATGTTCCGCATCGCTCACCTGACCGACCCCCATGTGGGACCGCTGCCCCGGCCGCGCCTCAAGCAGCTCCTCAGCAAGCGCCTGACCGGCTGGTACAACTGGCATCGCAGCCGGCACGACCTGCACGACATGGAACTCCTGGCGGAGCTCGTCGCCGACATCCATGCCCAAAAGCCCGACCACATCACCTGCACGGGCGATACCTGCAATATCGGGCTGCCCGACGAGTGGAAGACCTCCCGCGTCTTCCTCGAAGGCCTGGGCGATCCGTCCCGCGTCACCTTCGTGCCGGGCAATCACGACGCCTATGTCCGTGGCTCGCTCGAAGGCCTGATGCGGGAGATCGCACCCTGGACCCGGGGCGACGACGGCCGCGAAGGGACGTTCCCCTACCTGCGCCGCTATGGGCCTATCGCCATCATCGGCCTGTCCTCGGCTATTCCCACCTTGCCCTTCGTGGCGAGCGGCCGGGTCGGGTCGAGGCAGATGAAGGCCGTCGAGGGCATTCTCGGAGAGCTGGGCCGAGATCCGGGCTGCTTCCGGATCGTGCTCATCCACCACCCGCCCCATGTGGGCGGCGCGGAAGCAGGGCGGAACCTCACCGATGCGCGACGCTTCGAGAAGATGCTGTGCCGGGTCGGCGCGGAACTCGTGCTGCACGGGCACAATCACGTGGGCTCGCTTGCCCATCTCGACGGCCCACGCGGCCCGATCCCGGTGATCGGCGCCCCCTCGGCGTCAGCCCGTGGCGGGACCCTGACCCACAAGGCCGGCTACCATCTCTTCACCATCGGGCAGGACGAGACGGGCTTTCTCCTCACGGCCGAGCTTCGGGGGTTGAGGCCCGACGGATCCGTCGGCGGCATGGGCATGCTCTCGCTCGCACGCATTGGCCAGCCGCCGGACAAGCTTTGATCCGCAGCTTCCGCCAAGCTTAGGCAAATTCCTAGCTTATCACGCAGCCGTTGAAGAGTGCTGGCCAGGGCAAACCTGGACTGTACTGCTTTCTTCCTGGCTTTCATTCCGGATGTCGCGCGCATTATTGCGTCAACTGGCAATATATCCTTAGCTCTTCTGGAACCGCTCCGATCGCATTCCGTTGAACGGATTGCAGCAGCCACCCATGAGCTTTGCAAGCCTGCCCGGCTTCGCACGGTGTTCTGCAATCCCGGAAACAGGAGTTCACCCGATGAAGAAGTATCTTCCTCTCGCAGCCTTGCTTGCATCCGTCTCGGCCGTTCCGGCCTCCGCCCAGATCATGGACAGCCAGACCTACCGCACGATGGCGGCCCAGGCGGATGCCTTCGAGATCGCCTCGAGCCAGCTCGCCCTCGAGCGCTCGCGCAACCCCGTCGTGCGTCGCTATGCCGAGACCATGATCAGGGATCACGGCATGACCAGCCAGGCCCTGAACGGCGGTCGTCCGGTCTATTCCGCGTCCGGTGAGTTCCTCGGCGGGACCGTGGGCGGCACGCTCGCAGGCGCGGGCATCGGAGCCCTCGTCGGCGGCCCGGTCGGCGCTGCTGTCGGGGCCGGCGTCGGCGCGACGGCGGGCGCCACGGCCGGCGCGGCCTCGAGCGGCGCTCCCGGGACGGCCGGCGGCACGGCGACCGGCGCTCTGGCCGGTGCGGGCGTCGGAGCCCTGGTGGGAGGCCCGGTCGGCGCGGCCGTCGGGGCCGGTGTCGGAGCGACCACGGGTGCCGCGGCCGGAACAGCGGCCGACGTGCAGGCGACCGGCTCCGTGAGCCCCGTGCGCCTCGGCGTTCCGCTTCCGCCGGACAAGATGGCCATGCTGAACCAGCTCGCCTCGACCTCGGGCCCGCAGTTCGACCGCCTCTACGGCCAGGCCCAACGCATGGCTCACCAGGAAGCCCTGGCTCTCCATACGGGCTACGCCCAGGCCGGCAACGATCCGGCGCTGCGCCAGTTCGCCGCCTCGGTGGTTCCGCATCTCGAGCACCACGCGGCCGACGCTCAGCGTCTCCCGGGCGGCACGGCCCGTCGCCGTTAAACGCCTCCAGCTTCATTACCTTCGCGGCGGGTCCAACAGACCCGCCGTTTCCATGTTCGCCGAAAGCGCTATCCGCAACCTGTCCGCGATGGGTTGCGGTACCCCTTCGAAGGTGTAGGAAGAGAGCAGCAGGCCGCAATCTGCGGGCCTTGTCCGATCTCCCTCCGACCTATCGCGAGCTTCCATGGCCTACGTCATTCCCGCGCCTTCGACACCCGCCCTTCCCGTTGCCGGCAGCGGCGACCTGTTCCCGGTCCGCCGCGTCTACTGCGTCGGCAGAAACTATGCGGCACACGCGCGCGAGATGGGCGGCGACCCGACCCGCGAGCCGCCGTTCTTCTTCATGAAACCGGCCGATGCGCTCCAGCCCCTCAAGGACGGCGAAACGACGGACCATGCCTATCCGCCGAAGACCGGGAATTATCATTTCGAAATCGAGATGGTGGTGGCCCTGGCCAAGGGCGGGCGCGACATCCCCGTCGAGCAAGCCCTCGACCATGTCTTCGGCTATGCAATCGGCCTCGACATGACCCGCCGCGACCTCCAGGACGAGGCCAAGCAGCTTCGCCGTCCCTGGGAGCTCGGCAAGGCGGCCGATCATTCTGGCCCGGTTGGGCCGATCCACCCGGTCTCGCAGGTTGGACACCCGGCCGGCGGGACCATCTCCCTGTCCGTGGACGGAACGACGAAGCAGAAGGCGGACCTGTCCGACATGATCTGGTCCGTCGCCGAACAGATCGCCTATCTCTCCTCCTATTTCGAACTCGCGCCCGGCGACGTGATCTTCTCCGGAACGCCCGACGGCGTCGGTGCGGTGACGAAGGGACAGACCATGGTGGGTGCCGTCGAGGGCCTCGGCGAGATCAAGCTGCGGGTCGTGTGAGGTCCGCCCGGCCACCCCTTGCCTTTTTGGCAAGTTTGGCTGTTACTGCGTCACGGCGCGGCCGGGAAAAAACGGCCGCCGTTGCATCAGGCCCCGGTTCGCACCGGGGCCCACGAACAAGGGAACGACTATGAAATTCGTTAAGACCGTCGGCTTGGCTCTTCTCGGTTCCGCTCTTGCGATCGGCGCCGCCTCCGCTCAGGAAAAGACCGTCAAGATCGCCACGGAAGGCGCGTACGCGCCATGGAACTTCACCGGCGCGGGCGGCAAGCTCGAGGGCTTCGAGATCGACCTCGCCAACGACCTCTGCGCCCGCATGAAGGTGAAGTGCGAGATCGTCGCTCAGGATTGGGACGGCATCATCCCGGCTCTCACCGCCAAGAAGTACGACGCCATCATGGCCGGCATGAGCATCACCGACGAGCGCAAGAAGACCATCGACTTCGCAGGTCCTTACGTGAACGGCCCCAACGGCTACATGGTCGCCAAGTCGTCGCCCCTCGCCAAGATGGCAGGCACGGGCCAAGCCTATAACCTCGGCAGCCAGCAGGCTGCCGCCGAGAAGGCCATCGAAGCCTCGAAGGAGGTCCTTAAAGGCAAGACTGTTGGCGTTCAGGGCTCGACGATCCACGCGAACTTCGCGGACAAGTACCTGAAGGGCACGGCTGAAATTCGCGAGTACAAGACCACGGAACAGCACGACCTCGACCTCGCGGCCGGCCGCATTGACGCCGTCCTGGCGGATTCCACGGCCATTATGGGTACGCTCGACAAGCCGGAATTCAAGGATTACGTGATGGTCGGTCCGTCGATCACCGGCGGCCTGCTCGGCGCGGGCGTCGGCGTTGGCCTGCGCAAAGGCGACGACGAGTTGAAGAAGAACTTCAACGAGGCGATCAAGGCGGCGATCCAGGACGGCACGGTTAAGACCCTGTCCATGAAGTGGTTCAAGGTGGACATTTCACCCAAGGGCTGATCTTCGCTTCGATTCATGAGAGGGCGCGGCATGAGCCGCGCCTTTTTTGTATCGAGATGCCTCGACTGCGACCGAATTCGCCAGCTTGGGCGCATTATTCAGCATCTTTAGCACTTGCGCCGGCTTGGCTTTTGAATGTTAGCTTTTGGACGCGCGATGAGGGCTACGACCTTCATCCGACAATAGGATCAGTCGAAGCTGACCAGAGGGAAGACGATGACATTCTTCAAGACATTGGGTCTCGGCCTGCTGGCCTCCGCCCTCGCCGTCGGCGGGGTCGCTGCCCAGGAAAAGACCGTGAAGATCGCCACGGAAGGCGCCTACGCGCCGTGGAACTTCACAGGACCCGGCGGCAAGCTCGAAGGCTTCGAGATCGACCTCGCCAACGACCTGTGCGCCCGCATTAAGGTGAAGTGCGAGATCGTGGCCCAGGATTGGGACGGCATCATCCCGGCTCTCCAGGCCAAGAAGTACGATGCCATCATGGCCGGCATGAACATCACCGATAAGCGCCTCGAGACGATCAACTTCTCGATTGCCTATGCGGCCACTCCGCACGGATTCGGCGTGATGAAGGATTCTCCCCTCGCCAAGCTGGCCGGGACCGGCACGACGGTGAACCTCGACAAGGATCCGGAAGGCGCCAAGAAGGCGATCGAGGCCTGGAAGCCGCTGCTGAAGGGCAAGACCGTCGGCGTGCAGACTTCGACCGTGAACGCGCAGTTCGTGGAGCAATACCTCAAGGACACGGTCACGATCCGCGAGTACAAGACCACGGAGCAGCACGATCTCGACCTGTCCGCCGGTCGCCTGGACGCGATCTTCGCCGGCCAGGGAGCCCTGAAAGCCACGCAGGAGAAGCCCGAGTTCAAGGACATGATCATTGCAGGCACGGGCATGCGCGGCGGCGTGCTGGGCCGCGGCGTCGCCGTCGGCATGCGCAAGGAGGACACGGAGCTGAAGAAGTCCTTCGACGAGGCGATCCAGGCAGCGATCAAGGACGGCACGATCAAGAAGCTGTCCGAGAAGTGGTTCAAGATCGACGCGACCCCGCAGGCCTGACATCAGGCATCGGCCCACTGGCGAAAAAGCCCCGGATCCTGCTACACGGACCCGGGACATGATCCGGCAGAGGGCCGGATTTGACGGATCCTGTCTCCTCTCACTCCCTCAGTGAGGGGAGACATATTCAGGAAAGTTGAAGCGTGCAGCAGCTGAGCTATTTCGAGCTCGTCGGGTTCGGCCCCAACGGTTGGGGATGGGCTCTTCTTACCGCGGCGGGGATGACCATTGCCGTCGCCATATGCGGCTTCCTTGCGGGCTCCCTGGTCGGAACCCTGGTGGCCTGGGGGAAGATCGGCGGCAACCTCGTGACCCGAAGCCTGGCGGACGGCTACACCACCGTCCTTCGCGGCATTCCCGATCTTCTCGTGATCTACCTCTTCTATTTCGGCGGCTCTGCGGCGCTCGGTGCCATCGGCAGCCTGTTCGGGGCCGAAGGTTTCATCGGCGTGCCGGCCTTCGTCACCGGCGCGCTCGCCATCGGCATCGTGTCGGGCGCCTATCAGGCGGAGGTCTTCCGCGGCGCCTATCAGGTGGTGAGCCGCGGCGAGATCGAGGCGGCCCGTTCCGTGGGCATGCATCGCTGGCTGATGTTCCGCCGCATCATCGCCCCGCAGGTCCTGCGCTACGCGATTCCCGGCCTCGGCAACACGTGGCAGCTGGTGCTCAAGGAATCGGCCCTGATCTCCGTGACCGGCCTCGTCGAGCTGCTGCGCCAGTCGCATATCGCGGCCGGATCCACCCGCCGTCCGTTCGACTTCTACGTCACGGCGGCGATCCTCTACCTGCTCATCACCTGGGTTTCGACCTACCTGTTCCAGCGCGCGGAGGCTCACTCGATGCGTGGCATGCGGAGGGCTTCCTGATGGATTTCGCCTTCATGCGCGACACCTTCCTGACCCTGATGGGCGGGGTGCCGCTGACGCTCAACCTGGCCTTCATGTCTGTCGCCCTCGGGGCCGTGGTGGCGATGCTGCTCGCGCTCATGCGCATGTCGCGGGTCAGGGTGCTCGACTGGCCGGCTCAAGCCTATGTGTTCGTGTTCCGGGGAACGCCGCTCCTCGTGCAGATCTTCCTGATCTATTACGGCCTCGGGCAGTTCCGCCCGACGCTGCAGGAATGGGGATTGTGGACGTTCTTCCGCGAGCCCTATTGGTGCGCGGTGCTGGCGCTCACCCTCAACACCGCCGCCTACGCCAGCGAGATCATCCGCGGCGGCCTGCAATCAGTGCCGCACAACCAGGTCGAGGCGGCCCGGGCCTGCGGCATGTCGGGTTTCCTGCTCTTCCGCCGCATCGTGTTCCCCATCGCGGTCCGTCAGGCGCTTCCCGCCTACGGCAGCGAGATCATCCTCATGGTGAAGGCCACGTCGCTGGCGTCCATCATCACCATGATGGAAGTGACGGGCCTTGCCGCGAAGCTCATCTCGCAGACCTTCCGCGCGGTCGAGGTCTTCATCGTGGCGGGCCTGATCTACCTCATCCTCAACTTCATCATCACGCGCATCATCATGGCCATCGAATGGTGGCTCTCGCCGCATCTGCGCCGCCCCCCGGCCATCGAGCCGCGTCTGGAGGCCGCCCATGTCTAACGGAGTTGCATCCTTGTCGACCCAACCCGTGGCCTCCGAGGCCGCCTCTGCCGTCTCCGTCAACAATCTCCGCAAGAGCTTCGGAAACCTCGAAGTGCTCAAGGGTGTGTCGCTGAGCGCGAAGGAAGGCGACGTCATCTCGATCCTCGGCGCCTCGGGCTCCGGCAAATCGACCATGCTCCGCTGCATCAACATGCTGGAAGTGCCCGATTCCGGCGAGATCCGCATCGGCGGCGAGACCATCGGGCTCAAGAAGGGCCGCAAGGGCATGGAGCCCGCCGACCAGCGTCAGGTGGACCGCATCCGCTCGCGCGTCGCCATGGTGTTCCAGAGCTTCAATCTCTGGTCCCACATGACGATCCTGGAGAACGTGATCGAGGCGCCGGTCCACGTGCAGAAGCGTCCGAAGGCGGAGTGCATCGCGGAAGCCGAGGAACTGCTGAAGAAGGTCGGCATCGTCGACAAGCGCAATCAATATCCCTCGCACCTCTCCGGCGGCCAGCAGCAGCGCGCCGCCATCGCGCGGGCGCTCGCCATGCACCCGAAGGTGATGCTGTTCGACGAGCCGACTTCGGCGCTCGATCCGGAACTCGTCGGCGAAGTCCTGCGCGTCATGCGCTCGCTCGCCGAGGAAGGCCGCACCATGCTGGTGGTGACGCACGAGATGGGCTTCGCCCGCGACGTGTCGAACCGCGTCGTGTTCCTGCACAAGGGCGTGGTGGAGGAGGAAGGCGCGCCGACCGAGGTGTTCGGAGCGCCGAAATCCGAGCGCTTCAAGCAATTCATCTCGAGCCATCGGTGATGCGCCGACGCTCATGATTCCCTCGTCTGTCATGGCCGGCTTTATGCCGGCCATCCCGATACGGTGAGGCTCAGCGTTTCATATGATCGGGATCACCGGCACAAGGCCGGTGATGACGTGCTAGGCGAGGCTCCATCGCAGCTGCCTCATCACCGCTCGTCCACCCGAACGGCCGTGCCGTCGATCTCGACCGGTCCGCGCTTGGGCATGCCTAGGTGCTCGTGGATGATCCGCAGGTTGCGTCGGTTGGCCTTGAAGAACACGTCGAACATGTCGCCCGCGATCGGGATCGCCCCGATGGCCGTGTCGAACGCGACGTTGCCGATCATGCGCGCGATCTTCCAGCGCGGCAGCCCGAGCCGACGGGCCTCCCAGATGATGTAGCTGGCGAGCACCGCCGAGATCGCATCGCCGATGCCCGGCACGAGGCCGATCAGGGCATCGAAGCCGACACGCCGGTTCAGGCCAGGGATCAGCACGGCGTCGTCGAGCAGTCTGGCAACGAGCGTGACGCGCGCGATCGCATCGGCCCGCGTCGGGCCGGCAGTCTTGATCGCGTCGAAAACAGCGCTGCGAGCAGTGGTCATTCCCATCTCCGAGTGGCCGGTCCCGTGACCGGCACAACGGGCATTGATGTGTGCATTCCAGCCTTCTTCTGCAAGATTCAGGATCCGTTATCCCATAACTCACCCATAATTTCCTCTCATAGGATTCCTTGCAGAGCAAAGCTTTGCCGGTCATGGGCGGCCCGCGCGCAGTCAAACCCGAATAGGCGTTCTTGCCTAAGGCCAAGCTCACTTTAGGTAGCCGTGCCTAACGCTGCGGCTCGATCTGTCGGGCAACGACCAACAAGCAGCGCATGCCGTCGGAAGAACTGTTTCGGCGGCAGCAATTGTGTGGGGGCTCGGAAAGGGAGAACCTGATGAGCACCGATGCCCGCGTTCGTCACGTGTCCAGGGCTGCCATCATGACGGGCGCGTTTCTGCTGGGGCTCTCCCCGGCTGCGCTCAAGGCCAACGATGGAGACGGCGGGATCATCCCGCCCGCGCAATATGCCAGCCTTCCCTCCAATGACCGGCTCGATCATCCCGACACCACAGGAAGCCTGCCGAGCGCCAAGACGCTCTCAGGCTTCGCCTCGCTCGTGGCTCATGGAACGATCACCTTGCGCGACACCGCTCCGACCAATTGCATTCCGGGCTACCTGCGCGAAGTGGTCGCCTCCGTGGCCGAGAAATTCGGCCCCGTCAGCGTCGAGTCGACCCATCGCAGCCGTGGCCGCAACTGGCGCGCCGGCGGCGCGCGCCATTCCCTGCATCTCGCCTGCCGCGCCGTGGATTTTCGCGTGCATGCCCGCGCGCGGGGCGTCATGGCCTATCTGCGGGGCCTCCCTCAGGTCGGCGGCCTCAAGATCTATCGAAACGGCATCATCCATATCGACAATGGGGAGCGCCGTTCCTGGTGACGCTCCATCCGGTCTTCGGTACAACAGCAGCATGTTCGAGAATTTTACGCATCGCCAAATCGAAACCTCCGGCGCGACCATCAATCTCCGCCATGGCGGAAGCGGGCCGCCGGTCCTTCTGCTGCACGGACATCCGCAGACCCATGCCATGTGGCACAAGGTGGCTCCGAAGCTCGCTGAGAAATACACGGTCGTCTGCGCCGATCTGCGCGGCTACGGCGACAGCGGGAAGCCTGCGACGACGGCGGATCATGAGCCCTATTCCAAGCGCGCCATGGCGCGCGATCAGGTCGAGGCGATGCAGGCTCTCGGCTTCGAACGCTTCGCCGTCGTCGGCCACGACCGCGGCGGGCGCTGCGCCTATCGCATGGCGCTCGATCACCCAGACCGAATCGTCGCGCTGTCTGTCCTCGACATCATCCCGACGGCGGAGCACTTCCAGCGCACGGACATGGCCTTCGCCATGGGTTACTGGCACTGGTTCTTCCTCGCTCAGCCCCATCCCATCCCCGAGCGCCTGATCGCAGCGGACCCGGACGTGTTCTATCTTCGCCGGGGACGTTCGCTCTTCGATGAAGCGGCGCTGGCCGAATACCGCCGCTGCTACACCATGCCTGAGACGATCCACGCCATGTGCGAGGATTACCGGGCCGGCGCGACTATCGACATGCGTCTAGACGAAGAGGACCAGAAGGCCGGGCGCCGCATCGCCTGTCCGGTGCAGGCCCTCTGGGGCCTGAAGAACGGGTTGGAGCGCTGGTACGACGTCCTCGCCGTGTGGCGCGACTGGGCCGACAGCGTGGAAGGCCACGGCATCGATTGCGGCCATTACCTCGCCGAGGAAGCACCGGAGGAGACGCGGGCGGCTCTGGAGTCGTTCCTGGCGAGAGCTTTCAGGGACTAACGGCACTCCTCCCTCTCCCGTGTGGGAGGGGGGATGAGCACTCGGATGCCATCCTCTCAACGTCATGGCCGGGCTTGTCCCGGCCATCCCGATAATGTGAAGCGCCGCGTCTTTCGGATCGGGATCACCGGCACAAGGCCGGTGATGACGTGGGAGGTCTCGCTCGGTCACCCTGCCCCTCTCCCATCCGGGAGAAGGAAAGAGCCTAGAGAGCAGCCTTCGCGAACGGCGCGATTGTGATGCCGTTCGCTTCCAGCTTCGCGCGAACCGTACGCGCCATTGCGACTGCGCTCGGCTCGTCGCCGTGCACGCAGATCGTGTCGATTTTGACCGGGATACGCTTTCCGGACACCGTCGTGATCGCCCTGTCCTGAACGGCCCGGAGAATGCGCTCGGCGGCGAATTCCGCGTCGTGCAGCACGGAGCCGGGCTTCTTCCGGCTGGTGAGCGTGCCGTCGTCCTCGTAGGTGCGGTCGGCGAAGATCTCGCGCGCGACCGTCACGCCGATCTGCTCGGACGCCTTTTCCATCAGCAATCCGGGCATGCACACATTGATGAGGCTTGCATCGATGCCCTTGACGGCGCGGGCGATGGCGAGCGCAAGATCCATGTCCTCGTTCGCCATGTTGTTGAGCGAGCCATGCGCCTTCACATAGGTGACCCTGTGCCCGGCAAGCGCCGCGAGGGCCTGCATGGCGCCGATCTGGTAGGCCACCATGCGCTCGATCTCCGCCGGGCTGTCGCCGCGGATCACGCGGCGGCCGAAGCCGTGCAGATCGTTGAAGCCCGGATGCGCCCCGATGGCGACGCCCTTCTGCTTCGCCATCTCGGCCGTGCGGAACATGATCGACGGATCGCCCGCATGATAGCCGCAGGCGATGTTGGCCGAGGAGACGATGTCGAGCATCGCCGCGTCGTCCCCCATCGGCCAGGGGCCGAAGCCCTCACCCATGTCGCAATTGAGATCGATGATCATGTCCGTCACACCAGAACAGGTTTGGCCGTCTGCTGGCCCACATGGAAGATGCGCTTGTAGCGCTCGATTTCCGCCTTCGGCCCCATGGCCTTCGTCGGATTGTCGGAGAGTTTCACCGTCGGCCGGCCATCGGCCGAGATGACCTTGCAGACGATGGAGATCGGGTCGAGCGCACCGTCGGGAGCAAGGCCGCGAAAATCGTTGGTGAGAAGCGTGCCCCAGCCGTAACCCATGCGCATGCGCCCGCGGAAATGCCGGTGGATCCGCTCGATCACATCCACATCGAGCCCGTCGGAGAAGATCGCGAGTTTATCCTTCGGGTTCTGCCCACGCTGGCGCCACCATTCGATGGCCTCCTCGCCGCCCTCGATCGGGTCCTTGGAATCCACCCGGATGCCCGTCCATGACGCCACCCATTCGGGCGCGTTCTGCAGGAAGTTCGTGGTGCCGTAGGTATCGGGCAGGATCACGCGCAGATTGCCCTCGTAATCCTGCTGCCAGTCCGCCAGCACCCGGTAGGGAGATTCGGCGAGTTCCTCGTCGCTGTCGGTCAGGGCCGCATAGACCATCGGCAGCTCGTGGGCGTTCGTGCCCACGGCCTCGACCTCGCGGCGCATGGCGATGAGGCAGTTGGACGTGCCGAGGAAGGATGAACCAAGTCCCTCGATCATCGCCTGCACGCACCAATCCTGCCACAGGAAGCCGTGGCGGCGGCGCGTGCCAAAATCGGAAATCGACAGGTCGGAGATATGCTTGAGCCGCTGGATCTTCTCCCAGACCCGCGTCATGGCGCGGGCATAGAGCACCTGCAGCTCGAACTTCGCCATGCCTTTCAGAACGCCGCGCGAGCGCAGTTCGTTGAGGATGGCGAGCGCCGGGATCTCCCACATGGTGGTCTCGATCCAGCGGCCGTGGAAGGTCAGCACGTACTGGCCGTCCTCCTTTTCGAGCAGGTATTCCGGAAAGCGGAAGGTCTCGAGCCAATCCATGAATTCCGGCGAGAACATCTGCCGCTTGCCATAAAACGTATTGCCGCGCAGCCACGTGGATTCGCCGCGCGTCAGCGAGAGACTGCGCACATGGTCGAGCTGTTCGCGCAGCTCGCCGATGTCGATGATGTCGCCCAAGCGGATGCGGGTGGTGCGGTTATGAATGCCGAACGTGACCTGCACATCCCGGTGGCGGCGAAAGATCGTCTGCGCCATCAGAAGCTTGTAGAAATCCGTATCCAGGACGGACCGGACGATCGGGTCGATCTTCCAGGTATGGTTGTAGACCCGGGTCGCGATGTCCACCATCGCCTGCTCCTTGCCACTCAAAGGAGGCGAGACAATAGCGAAGGGGCGTCCGGGATGAAAGGGTGCCGGCTACAAGACTTCCATGCAGCCCTGTCAGGGCGGCAGCACATCGACCTGGATCGACGCGTAATAGGCCGCCACATCGGCGATGTCCTGGTCCGACAGCTCCTTTGCTACTATGTTCATGGATTCGTTCTTGCGATCACCCGACCGATAGGCCTCGAGGCTTCTGGTGAGATAGCTTTCGACCTGACCGGCCAGATTGGGGGCTTCGGGGTTTTTCGACAGGCCGTCGAGGCCGTGGCAGCCCTGACAGGTGGTGAGCTTCTGGCGCCCTGCCCGGGCATCTCCGGCAGAGGCTGGACCGGCGGCAAGGCCGCCCAGGAGGAGGCCCGCCAGGGCGAGCGCATGGATCGGTTTCATGACGGATGTTCCAAGAAGAAGCGGGCGCCCCGCGTGAGGCGCCCGTCGAGACCTGCTCAGCGTCCTTCGTAGGAGATGCGATAGATGGCCCCGGCTGTATCGTCCGAGACCAGGAGAGAGCCGTCCGGCAGCATGGCGACGTCGACCGGCCGCCCGAGATATTCGCCGTTCTCCGTCAGCCATCCTTCCGCGAAGACCTGCGGCTTGTCCGCCGTGCCGTCCGGCTTGATCGGCGTGAACATGATCCGCGCGCCGATCGGCTTGGTGCGGTTCCAGGAGCCGTGCTGGGCCGAGAAGATGCCGCCCTGGTAGGTCTGCGGGAACATCTTGCCCGTGTAGAACATCATGCCGAGATCGGCCGCGTGCGGATCCATCAAGGCCTGCGGGCCGATCACGCCGGCCGGAACCGGATCGTCCTTGTACTCGACCGTGCGGACGGTGCCGCCGCCGTAATAGGGGAAGCCGAAGTTCTGTCCCATGCTGGCGATGCGGTTTAGTTCTCCGGGAGGCTGGTCGTCGCCCATGCCGTCGACCTGGTTGTCGGTGAACCAGAGAGACTTGTCGGCCGGATTGAAGTCCATGCCGACCGAGTTGCGGATGCCGGTCGCATAGACCTCGCGGTTCTTGCCGTCCTGGTCCATGCGGATGATGCCGCCGATGCCGAACTTCTTGTAGAGATCGAGCTTGTCTTTCGGCGGCACGTTGAAGGGCTGGCCGAGGGCGATGTAGAGCTTGTTGTCCGGTCCGATCCGGCAGACGCGGGCGGTATGGTTGAAGCTTTCCTCGGCGGGCGGAATGAGATCGCCCTGCTTCACGACCTGGAAGATGGCAACGTCGGCGCCGCCCTCGTAGAAGAACTCGGCGGCCGGGAACTGGATCACCCGGTTCTGCTCGACGATGTAGAGGATTCCATCCGGCGAGAAGCAAACGCCGTTGGGGATCTTGAAGGTGACGGCCGTCCCGAACGGGACGACCTCGTCGGCCACGCGATCCTTGTCGCGATCCGTCACCGTGTAGACGTTGTTCTTGCGGGTTCCGACGAAAACGACGCCGGCATTGGGGCCAACGGCCATATGGCGGGCATCGGGAACGACGGCGTATAGGTCGATCTTGAAGCCGTCCGGCAGTTTGATCTTCTCGAGATTGCGCCTGAGGGCATCGGCCCTGCGGCCCTCCTGCGGAACTGGTTTGGGCGGCGGCGTATCGGTGGCGCGGAAGCCGCCCAGGCGCTCCAGGTTGCCGGTCGGCGATTGCGTCGCCGATGGTGTATTCGCGCCGCCTCCCTGGACAGCAGGCTGCGCAAAAGCCGAGGACGCAAGAACAACTGTTGAGACAGCAGCAAGCCAGATGAACTTCATCGATTCCTCCGAGGGACTGCCCCTTATGATTTTGTCGTTGTCGTTCCGTTTTCGAATGCGCTCCCCAGCCAATTCTTAACATAGATCATATTCAAGCCACTTCCACAGCGGAAGGAGCGAATAAGAGCAAAGAAAAGGGGCCGCATGCGGCCCCGAATATTTCGCATCGCGGCAAAAATCAGCTCAGGTTGACCTTGGCCTGATCGCCGGGCTTGGGCTGTTCGCCGGTGATGGCGGCCTTCGCATAGCCGTAGAGATGCACCAGGGTCGAGGACGGGCTGTCCCAGTATTCGCCCTTCGCCGGATGAACGCGGATCAGGGCGATCTGCGGATCGTCCACGCCCTTTGGGAACCAGGCGCGCAGGGGTTCCGACCATTTCTTCTCGATCGTCGCCTTGTCGCGCACGATCTCGGCCTTGCCGGTCACCGACACGTAGGTCTGGCTGCTCGGATCAGAATAGGCGAGGTTGACCTCGTTGTCGCGGGAGAGCTCCGTCGTCTTGGGCGACTGGATCTGGGTGAAGAACCAGAGGTCGCCGTGCTCGTCCGCGTCCTGATTGTGCATGGGCCGGCTGTGAAGCGTCCCGTCCGTATCGACGGTGGTCATCATGGCGATCTTCACGTCCTTGATCAGCTCATAGAGCTTTCCGGCATTCGGATCGTTATGGCCGTGCTGGTGCATCCTCGTCTCCTCGATTGTGTATGACAGGTTCTCGGGAACGATCAGCAAGAGCAGCGTCGCGGCCGGTCGAACCGGCTCCCGAGGGGTCCGGTGAACAACGGACAGGGTGCAGTTTGGTTCGGGATATTGCACTCGGGCGGCCGGGAGCGTCTTAACGTATGCGCTCTTGGTCTATACATGAGGGTCTTGGAACCTCGGAGCCATTCAGGAGACATCATCGTGGCAATTACCCGTGAGCATGTGCTGCAGGCTCTGTCGACCGTTCCGGTCGATGCAGGTGGAACCAACCTCGTCGCGTCGGGCCGCCTGTCCGACGTGGTAGTGGACGATGCGGGCCGGGTCATGTTCTCGATCACCATCGAGCCGTCCGAGGCGGCCGCCATGGAGCAGGTACGTCAGGCCGCCGTCACGGCCGTGCAGGGCCTGCCGGCGGTCAAAGGCGTCTTCGCCAGCCTCACCGCCGACCGGCCGGCCGGCTCCGGCGCAGCCGCCTCCTCCCCGGCCGCGCCACAGCACGCAAGGGCGGCGGCTCAGCCCAGGAACCAGCGTATTCCCGGCGTGCAGCATGTGATCGCCGTCGCATCCGGCAAGGGCGGCGTCGGCAAGTCGACCACTGCCGCCAACTTGGCGCTCGGGCTGAAGGCTCTCGGATTGAGGGTGGGCCTGCTCGACGCGGACATCTACGGCCCCTCCATGCCGAAGCTCCTCGGCATTCACGGCAAGCCGCGCCTGCTCGAGAACCGCGTTCTCGAGCCTATGGAGGCTTACGGCCTCAAGGTCATGTCCATCGGCTTCCTCGTCGAGGAAGAGGCCGCCATGATCTGGCGCGGGCCCATGGTGATGTCGGCCATCACCCAGATGCTGCGGGAAGTGGCCTGGGGCGATCTCGATGTGCTCGTCGTCGACATGCCGCCCGGCACGGGCGATGCGCAGCTCACCATGGCGCAGGCGACACCCCTGGCAGGCGCGGTGATCGTCTCCACGCCGCAGGACCTCGCGCTGATCGATGCGCGGCGCGGCGTCTCCATGTTCAAGCGCGTCGAGATCCCGATCCTCGGCATCGTCGAGAACATGGCGACCTTCGTGTGCCCCCATTGCGGCCAGACGTCCCACATCTTCGGGCATGGCGGCGCACGTGACGAGGCCCAGCGCCTGAGCGTTCCCTTCCTGGGCGAGGTTCCGCTCAACATGACGATTCGCGAGCTGTCCGATGCGGGCCGACCGGTCGTCGTCGCCGATCCCGATGGGCCGCATGCGAAGATCTACAAGGACATGGCGCAGAAGGTCTGGACGTCGCTTACGGGCGGCGCAGCCGCGCGGCCCGCACCG
This sequence comes from Microvirga sp. 2MCAF35, assembly GCF_052115545.1. Taxonomy (NCBI): domain Bacteria; kingdom Pseudomonadati; phylum Pseudomonadota; class Alphaproteobacteria; order Hyphomicrobiales; family Methylobacteriaceae; genus Microvirga; species Microvirga sp. 2MCAF35. The sequence continues at coordinate 5,740 of NZ_JBFRGW010000029.1, read as the reverse complement.
CGCATCGTGATCGAGTGACCGGCTCCGGCATGATTGCGCCTCCCACCCTCGGGGTCGTGCTGGCGGGAGGCCTTTCGCGACGCATGGGCGGCGGCGACAAGGTCCTTCTCACGCTCGCCGGGCGCACGCTTTTCGACCATGTGGCGCAGCGCCTCGCGCCGCAATGCGACGGCATGATCGTCAACGCGAACGGCGACATCTCCCGCTTCGGGGCTCTGCCCCATCCGGTCGTGCCGGATTCGATCGAGGGTCATCTGGGGCCGCTCGTCGGCATCCTGACGGCCCTCGAATGGAGCGCCGCCCATCGTCCTGATATCAAGTGGGTTGTGAGCGTTCCGGGCGATACGCCTTTCATCCCGACGGACCTAGTGCGGCGCCTGCATGACGCGCGGCTTCACGCAGGACAGCCCCTCGCCTGCGCCTCCTCAGGCGCTCAGATTCATTTCGCCGTCGGCCTATGGCCCATTTCCCTTCGGCATGATCTGCGTCGGACGTTTCTGGAAAAGGGCATCCGCAGCATCAGAGCCTGGGTGGAGCTCCATGGATATGCGCAAGCCGCATGGCCCATCGAGCCGACCGACCCATTCTTCAACATCAACACGCCGGATGATCTGGCCGAGGCAGGATTGTTGGCACATCAAGGCGGCACAAGATGACCGAGCTCGATCTATCCGGCCTGAAGTGCCCGCTACCCGTCCTGCGCACACGAAAGGCCCTTCTCTCCATGGCGCCCGGCGAGAGATTGCACGTCGTCTGCACCGATCCGCTCGCGGGGATCGACGTGCCCAACCTGATCCGGGAAACCGGCGATGTTCTGGAAGAGCAAAAGCAGGAAGCCTCCCGGATCAGCTTCCTGATCCGCAAGGGCGATCAATCCAAATGAAAAGGCCCGGCATGTGCCGGGCCCATTCGATCGTCTCCAATCACCGATCCTTGCGCAGCGAATCCTTGATGCCGCCGACGGTGTTCTGGATCTTGCCTTCGGCCTTATCCATCTTGCCTTCGGCTTCCATCTTCGTGTCGCCCAGGGCCTTGCCCAGACCTTCCTTGATGCGACCCTTCACGTTCTTCATGCTGCCTTCAGCGCGATCGTTATCCATGATGCTTCTCCTGAAACTGGACTTCAGTTGAGGCAACGCCGGTTCGTACGGTTGGTTTCAATGAAAGGCGGCCTGCGACAATGCCGATCTCGAATGGTTCAAATAGCTCTCACACAATCGAAATATTGCGCCTTCTTTAGCCCTATACCTGCCGTCAATTTCATATCTCGAAGTCAATATAATAGGACTTATTCAAGATACTATCATTAATAGTCAGACCTATAAGATCATATCCTCGCTCACATGATCGTACGCACCGTTTCTTCTCGCCGTTCATGGGCTGGACAATCGAATCGCGAGCACTAATTCGGATCCGGATCAAAACGTTATAAAGTTTAGGAACTGTCCGTGTCCGCAGCCCAACGACGTTCTCAGCGGCCGACGCCCAAGGTGTCCCGAAACGGGCATAACCGCACTGCATCGAGACACTCGGCTCATTCCATTGATCGGGTCGCTCTGCTGGCCCACCAACTGAGAACGCCGCTTTCTGCCATCAATGCCTTGGCGCAAGGCTTGATCCGGCGGGCCGACCGGCTGAGCACCAATGACATCCGGGCGAAAGCCGAGAGGATCTGGCGCGCGAGCCTGCGCCTCGACGAGCTGATCGACACGATTCTATCCTATACCCGGGCGACCGCCGGTGGGATTGTGCTTAACCCCAGGGAATTCAACCTGGAGGAACTCATCCGCCGGGTGTGCCGCGAGCAGGGCGGACTAGAGCCGAGCCGGCAGTTCCAGCTTCGAATTCGTGGATTGCCGGAGATCATGATCGGCGACCCGATCCTGCTGGAACAGGGCCTCGTCATCGTCATTTCAAATGCCATGAAGTATTCCCGGCCCGATCAGCCGATCGAGGTTTCGGCCCGCAAGAGAGGCAGCCTGATCCGCGTCGTCGTCAAGGACCACGGGATCGGCATCCCAGAGCGGGATCTGCCTTTCATTACGCAACCCTTCTTCCGGGCTCAAAACGTGAGGAAACTCCCCGGAACGGGCCTTGGCCTGAGCCTCGCCTGGTACATCCTCAAGCTTCATGGCGGAGATTTGGAAATCGAGAGCCATGAAGGGCATGGGACCAAGATCACGATGATCGTGCCGGAAACGAATACGACCGGCCTCAGCTATTCCATATGAGCCGCTACTCCACTGTGCTCACGGGCGGATGAGGATGCACCGGAAGTCGTTCACGTTCGTCCGGGTCGGGCCGGTCACGACAAGCCTGTCGAGCTGCGCGAAGGCCGTATAGGCATCGTTCCCGTCCAGATGCGCTGCCAGGTCGATGCCTTTCGCGCGGGCGCTCTCGAACAGGCTCCCATCGAACCAGGCGCCCGCATTGTCCTCGGAGCCGTCGATGCCGTCCGTATCGCAGGCGATGGCCGAGATCCTGTCTTCATCCTTCAAGGACAGGGCCAGGGACAACAGGAACTCGGCGTTGCGTCCGCCCCGCCCCTGCCCGCGCACCGTCACCGTCGTCTCACCGCCGGAGAGCAGGACGCACGGCGCTTTCACCGGCTCCCCGTGCAGCAGGGCGGAACGTGCGATGCCGGCCATGACGCGCCCGACCTCCCGCGCCTCGCCTTCGAGCGCATCGCCCAGGATGAGCGGCGTCAGCCCCAGTTCACGGGCTTTGGCCGCAGCCGCATCGAGCGCCATCTTGGGCGTCGCCAACATATGCACCGCGCCGCCGGCCACCGGGTCGGTGACGGCATTGGAGCGAATGGTCTGGAGGACATGGTCAGGCACGTCGATGCCGTATTTGCGCAGGATCCCGAGAGCCACATCCGGATCGACGCGCTCCGGGATCGTCGGGCCCGAGCCGATGCTGCCGGGATCGTCACCGGGAACGTCCGAGATCAGATAGGTGACGAGCTGCGCCTTGCCGACGGCCGCCGCAAGCCTGCCGCCCTTGATGGCCGAAAGCGACTTGCGCACCAGGTTCATCTCCCCAATGGGAGCGCCCGATTTCAGCAGCGCCCGGTTCAGATCCTGCTTGTCGGCGAGCGCCACCCCGTCGGCCGGAAGCGACAGGAGCGCCGAGGCTCCGCCGGACATGAGGCACACGACGAGATCGTCGGGACCGGCCTCCCGAGCCAGGGCCAGGATGCGTCCTGCGGCCTTCAGTCCGGCCTCGTCAGGGACGGGATGCGCAGCCTCGACGATCTCGATGCTTCGCGTCGGCACCGCATGCCCGTACCGCGTGACCACGAGCCCCTCGCAGGTTCCTCCCGCGCGGGTCCAGGCCTCCTCGAAGGCGGCCGCCATGCGGGCCGAGGCCTTTCCGGCTCCGAGCACGATCGTTCGCCCTCTCGGCCTGGGCGGCAGGCAGCCGTCGAACTGGCCGTCCGGGAGCGCAGCCTTCAGGGCGGCATCGAACAGAGCTTTGAGAATTTCGGCATCGTTTGGCATGGCGCCACTTTACGCCGGAAATCCCGCGCGTGAAGCCTGAAGCGGCAGATTGCGCACAGGCGGCCTCTGACCTTGATCAAACCCCTTGGACCTCGCCATGGGATCATGCTTAAAGACCAGCCATTAGCCGCCTCACGATTTCCAAGACTTCAAGGATGACCATGACGCCCCTCTCACAGATGCCGCTGGAAACAGCCCGCTCCGTTCGTGTGGTGCTGACCGATATCGACGACACCATCACGTCGGAAGGCATGCTGACGGCCTCGGCCTATGGCGCGCTGGAAGAACTGCATCGCGCAGGCTTCCTCGTCATCCCGGTGACGGGCCGGCCGGCTGGATGGTGCGATCACATCGCGCGCATGTGGCCGGTAGATGCGGTGGTGGGAGAAAACGGCGCCTTCTTTTTCCGCTACGACCGCGAGCGCAAGACGATGCAGCAGCGGTTCTGGGCGAGCCCGGAGGAGCTGAAGCGCAATCGCGCAAAGCTCGATGCCATTGAGGTGGAAGTGCTCGCAAGCGTTCCCGGTTCGGCGCTCGCCAGCGACCAGGCCTATCGCGTGGCGGATCTCGCGATCGACTTCTGCGAGGATGTTCCCGCTCTGCCGGAATCGGAGGTGGACAGGATCGTGTCCATTTTCGAGCGCGCGGGCGCGCAGGCCAAGGTCAGCTCCATTCATGTGAACGGCTGGTTCGGCGACTACAACAAGCTGAGCATGGCCAAGACCCTTTTGGCAGACGTGTTCGGCATGGATTGGGACGAGACGAAGAAGGCCGTGGTCTATGCGGGCGACTCGCCCAACGACGAGCCGATGTTCGCGGCCTTTCCCTTGAGCGTCGGCGTCGCCAATATCGAGGCCTTCGCGCATCGCCTGACCAGCAAGCCCGCCTATATCACGAGGGGCCATTCGGGCGACGGCTTCGCCGAACTCGCCCGCCTTCTGCTGGACGCACGACGCGGATAAGGCCAGTCGCGATGAAACTCGTCACCTGGAACATTCAGTGGGGCCTCGGCTGCGACGGAAGGGTCGATCTCGCGCGCATCGTCGACGTGGCGCGTTCGTTCTGCGACGCGGACGTGTTCTGCTTCCAGGAGATCTCCCACGGCTTTGCCGCGCATGACGGCCATGAGGATCAGCCGGCGCGGCTGGCGTCGCTCCTGCCCGGCCATGCGGCGGTCTTCCGCCCGGCCGTCGAGATGAGGAGCGGCGATGGCAGGCCGCAGGTCTTCGGCAACATCATCCTGTCGCGCCTGCCCGTGCTGCAGGTCACGAGCCACATGCTGCCCTGGCCCGCCACCGAGGCGCGGAGCATGCAGCGTCAGGCGCTGGAAGTGACCGTCGCGACGGACGCGGGACCGATCCGCGTTACCACCTGCCATCTCGAATATCACTCGCACGAGCACCGGCAGGCTCAGGTCAAACGACTGCGGGATTTGTACGAGGATGCTGCGAAGCGCGCACGGCTCGCGTTCCGTGATCCCTCGGACGGACCTTACCGTACGCTTCCGGCGCCCATCGGCTCCATCGTCTGCGGCGATTTCAATTTCGAGCCGCACGATCCGCTTCATGCGGACATGCAGCAACCCTTCTCATCGGATGTTCCGGCATTCGTGGATGCCTGGACCGCGCGGCACGGGACGATCCTGCACTCGCCGACCACCGGTGTCGCGGATCGCCGGCAATGGCCCCAGGGGCCGCATTGCCGCGACTACATCTTTATCTCCGGCGATCTCGCCAGTGGGATCGATGATGTCACGGTCGACGTGGAAACCACCGCGTCCGATCACCAGCCGGTGGCGATGACGCTAAGAAGATAGAAGCGGCCGGCGTTGTAACGCGAAATAAAAAAGGCCCGGCGCTGCATGCGACCGGGCCTTTTTTGATGTCTCACAATCCAGCGAGGTTGATGTACTTGATTTCGAGGAAGCCCTCGATGCCGTATTTCGAGCCCTCGCGGCCGAGACCCGACTGCTTCACCCCCCCGAACGGCGCCATCTCGTTGGCGAGCGCCGGCGTGTTCACCCCGACCATCCCGCTCTCCAGCGCCTCCGCCACCCGCCACACCCGGGCCATGTCCTTCGCGTAGAAATACGACGCCAGCCCGAACTCCGAGTCGTTCGCCATCGCGATCACCTCCGCCTCGTCGGCAAAGCTGATGATCGGCGCCAGCGGCGCAAACGTCTCCTCCTTCGTCACCTTCATGGCTTGCGTCACCCCGGTCATCACCGTCGGCTCGAA